>JASMLW010000118.1 GCA_030748485.1 Pirellulaceae bacterium | reverse complement strand
CCGCCGGAGGTCGTCGATCAGGGGATGATCTTTAGCGAAGCCGCGCGGTGCGGTTTTCAAGGAATCGCCGCCAAGAAAGAAGTGGCTATTGAATTTCTTGTTGTCACGCGTTCGTTTCCAAAGCGCTGGATCGTCGACAATCGTATCGCGAATTCGCCTCAGTGAACTCGATTCGGGACACCACACGCCCACACCAAGAAAACACTCCTCCGAGGCCAGGTGGACGTAGAATCCCGGGGCGTGCACGTCTTTTCCCATTTCGTGGCGAAACTGAATGCCGACGTTCGTCTTGTAGGGAGTTTTGTCTTTGCCGAATCGCGTGTCGCGATAGATTCTCATCAGCGATCCGCCGCTGCGGCGATCGTCGGCGACGAAGTGGGCGGAGAGCTTCTTTAGTCGCGGACCCATCGCCCGCACGAACGCCAGACTCGGCTCGCGAACCCATTCTTCATAGCGGTCCTTATTGTCGTTGAACCAGTCGCGGTCGTTGTTGTGTTTCAGTTCGTCGAGGAAGGCGAACAGTTCCGGTGAGAATCCAGCAAACTTTTCCGCCATCGCATTCTCCCTCTATCGAAAGTCGTCGATCACAACAGTCTCACGCCTCTGTTATTTCGCTATCGCAGCTGCCGGCCGGCTTGCCGATCGTCTCGTCCGGCGTCGCCCAGGGAGCCAGCCGCCACTGCGCGGTGAGCGGCCAGACGAGGAAGTAGGCGACCGTCGCGGCAACCAGTCCCGCCAACGCCGGCGCCACATCGTAGGGCGATCCGAGAACGAAACGCCAAACAATTGTCGTCGCGATTCCGGCGACCATCGCGGCGATTGTGCCGTAGATGCGGCTGGGCCGATACCAGAAGACGGCGACCATGAATGGCAAGACCATCGAAGGCGCCCAGAAATCGTAGACAAATTCCAGCAGACTGGTGATGTCGCGCACGACCCAGGCGCACAGCGCGGCCGCCACACCCGCGACCAGCGTCGTGATTTTTGCGACGGCCAGCAGCTGCCGATCGGCGGCGGAGCGATTCAGATGCCGCCGGTAGATGTCCTCCATGAGGGCGGTGGCCAGACACGACAGACAGCTGTCGGCCGACGACATCACAGCGGCGACGATCGCGGCGATCGCGATCCCCGCGAAGATCGGGTGGAACATCACCTGCATCAGAGCCGGAAACGCCTGTTGCCGCGCCGAGGCCGCGGCCGTTTTGCGCAGATCTAGGAGCTCGGAATCCGACGGCGGGCGGCCCGCGTCGGTTCGCTTTTGAACTTCCTTTTCAACCTCGGCGTTCGCCGTCGCCGACAGCCTTTGCCCAACAGCCGGGTTGACTTGAGCTGCCGTTCCGAGCGTGACGCTGGCGATCGGTAGGAAGAGCAACAGGAACAGACCGCCGGCGGCGACGCCCCAGCGAGCGTCGCGCGAACTTCGCGCAATAAAGCAGCGGACTGCGTAAGGCGGCACGAAGGTCTCGCCCAATAAGTACGCGACAAACAAGCTGATGAATCCAATCATCGTGCGGTCGCCGCTGATCAGTTGGAATTGGTCCGGCTTCGCCCGGTCGACGAGAGCGGCGTACCCGCCGTGGTCGTAGACAACGTAGGCCGAAGCGCCGCCGATTGCGGCGACCAGGATTACGAACTGCAGCACATCCGTGCTGATGACGGCCCGCATCCCCCCGACTGTCGCATAGAAAATTGTCACCGCCGCCCCCACCGCCAGCGCCGTTTCGTAGCGGACGCCGAGTATCGAACTGGTGACCGAACCCATGGCGGCCATCTGAGCCGCCAATGCGCCGACGAGAAAGATGACCGAGTTCACGACGGCGATCTGACGCGCCAAGGGGCCGAACTTGAGCTCGAAATAGTCACCCACTGTAACCAAGTTCAGGCCGCGCAACTTGGGAGCGACGAATAGCCCGGTGAAGACGAGTTGCAAATACCAAGCGCACGTAATCACCGCCATGAAGATGCCGAAGTCGTACACCTTGCCGACGACTCCCATCGCCGCGCCGCCACCTAACATGGTCGCCGCGGTGGTCGCCATGACAATCGTCCAGGGGACGTCCCGACCGGCTACCGTGTAGTCGTCGGAATTGGCGACGCGCCGCGCCGAGCGAATTCCGATCCACATCAACGCCGTCAGGTAGAGGCCGAGGACGGTGAGTTCGATCGGGCTGGACATGCGGGTCCCCGGTGAACGAGACGCCATTGCCTGCGCCGACGGCGCCAAGGCAACGACCGAATCGCTCCACTGTACTGTTCGAGCGAGGCGCTTTCTAGCAGCCGAGAACAATGCGGAAGCCAGCGCCATTGTCTCCAGCCAATGTCTCGCGAAGCGGCCGCGATCGTGCGAGAATAGCAGTTCAAATTCGCCGTCTCATTCAGTTCATGCGAGAATCCGATGCAGGTTCGAACAGCTCTTACACTCGTCTCGCTCGCATCACTCTGGGCTTGGCCCGCGTTGAGTATTGCTGCGGAAGGGGTCGTAAATTGCGAGGGTGAATATCGTCACCACCTACAGGGAGTTTGCGGTGATGGCGAGTCGCTCTACTGGTCTTTTACAACGACGATGGTCAAAACCGACTTGCGCGGCAAACGCCTGAAGCAGGTGGAAGTAGTCAACCATCACGGCGATGTCTGCCTGGCCGCCGGCCGTCTGTACTGCGCCGTCAATCTCGGGCGTTTCAACGACCCGGAAGGCAACGCCGATTGCTGGGTCTACGTCTACGATCCGACCACACTGAAGATCGTCTCCAAGCATCCTGTCCAGCAGGTCAAACATGGAGCCGGAGGAATGGCGTTCGACGGCGAGCGGTTCCTGGTCGTCGGTGGCTTGCCCGACGGCGTCGAACAGAACTACGTGTACGAATACGATCTCGATCTCAAGTTCGTCAAGAAGCATACGATCAGGAGTGGTTGGACTCGCTTGGGAATCCAGACGGCGACGTTCGCCGAGGATGCCTGGTGGTTCGGTTGCTACGGCGGCCAAACACTCAAGACAGATTCTGAACTCAAGATGCTGGGACGGTTCAATTTCGATTGCTCTCTCGGCGTCATGGAACAACGAGGAGGAGGCCTGTTGGTCGCAAGTGGCGTGAGCCAGGCCGGCAAGTGCACGGGGAAGATCGAGTCGGCGCGTGCGGACCACTCGCTCGGGTTGATTGTCGATCGCCCGCTGACTCGCATCGGTTTTGGCTCGTGCATCAAGCAAGCTCAACCCGCGCCGATCTTCAAGACAGTTCTAAAAAGCCGGCCCCAAGTGTTCCTCTACATAGGCGACAACATCTACGCCGACACAGATGACATGAAGGTGATGCGAGCCAAGTACAAAACTCTGGCAGGCAACGCAGACTTTCAAAAACTGAGACTGTCGTGCCCCAGTTTGGCCGTCTGGGACGATCACGACTACGGCGTCAACGACGGCGGCTCGAGTTACTCGAAGCGGGACGCCAGTCAGGTCGAGTTTCTCGACTTCTGGGGCGAGGCGGCCAATTCTCCGCGCCGCGAACAACAGGGAATCTACGACGCCAAAATTATCGGACCCGTTGGGAAACGCACCCAGTTCATCTTGCTAGACACTCGCTATTTTCGCGGCGAACTGAATAAAGGCGAGAAACGGACCGGCGGACCGTACTACCCACTCGACGACAAGCGAACTCCGATGCTCGGTGAGCGGCAGTGGAAATGGCTGACGGCGCAGCTGAGGAAACCGGCCGAGCTGAGAATCGTAGCAACCAGCATCCAGCTATTGGCGTCGTCCGCGGGGCAAGAAACCTGGTCTAATCTGCCTCACGAACGACGTCGCTTCCTCGCCCTGCTCAAGAGCACCGCCGCGGAGGGCGTCGTGTTGATCAGTGGCGACCGCCATTGGTCTGAATTGTCCGCCCTCAGCGATGGCGTCCCCTACCCGCTCTACGATCTGACCTCGAGCAGCATGAACCAAATTCACCCGCGCGGCACGCCAACGATGAACGACCACCGGCTGGCCAAAGAGACTTACCACCGCGAGAACTACGGGATGCTCTTAGTCGATTGGGATCAGGCCGACCCGTCGATCGTAATGCAAGTTCTCGACGTCGACGGCAAGACGCGAATCGAACACTCGATTCGCCTGAGCGAACTGGCCGCGCGGCGATAGTCGTGCGACTTCATGCATGTCGTTCTTCTTGTAGGTCCTGCCTGCCGGGCAGGACTTCGCGACGAAGTCGCGACAATGGACGTTCCACTTGCTAGATCGTGGCGATTAGCTCAGTAGGTCCTGCCTGCCGGGCAGGACTTCGCGACGAAGT
Organism: Pirellulaceae bacterium; assembly: GCA_030748485.1. Lineage (GTDB taxonomy): Bacteria > Planctomycetota > Planctomycetia > Pirellulales > Pirellulaceae > JASMLW01. The sequence goes on along the minus strand of JASMLW010000118.1, from coordinate 47,650 downwards.
CGCGACAATTAACGCTCCATTCACCACATCGTCGCGATTTGGAAACTGCGCTGAGCACGAATCTCGGCGCTGCTCCAGGTTACCAGCACGAGGGCTTGTTGCGGCGGCGCGTGCCGCGGCGTGGCGTTTAGGCAATCACGTCGTCAATCACACGGGCGTCACCGACACCGGTCAACTTGTGATTGAGTCCGCCGTAGAAGTAGGTCAGACGCTCGTGGTCCAGTCCCATCAGATGCAGGATCGTGGCGTGCAGATCACGCACGTGTCGACGGTCGACAGCGGCCTCCTGGCCAATCGGATCCGTCTCGCCGTAACTGACACCGCCTTTGATTCCGCCACCGGCCATCCAATACAGAAACCCCTTTGGGTTGTGGTCACGGCCTTTGCCATTTTGCGCGACCGCCTGGCGACCGAACTCGCCGCCCCAGATGACGAGCGTCTCGTCCAAGAGTCCGCGTTGCTTGAGATCAGTGAGTAGAGCTGAGATTGGTTTGTCGATCTCGGGGCCATGGATGTCGAGGTTCTTGTCGACGTCTCCGTGAGCGTCCCAGTTCTGGTCGCCGTGTCCGCCGCCGGAGTAGATCTGCACGTAGCGAACTCCCCTTTCGACCAAACGCCGGGCGTACAAGCATTGCCGGCCGAACGGGGCGGGGCCGATCGACTCTTTGTGTGGCGTCTCGGGCTTCTTCGCGTCCACACAATACATGTCCAGCGTCTTCTGGTCTTCGTCGGACAACTCCAGGGCGTCGGGCGCCGTCGTTTGCAACTGAAACGCCAACTCGTAACTGGCGATCCGCGCCTGCAGCTCTGAGTAACCGGGCCGTTTCTCGAGGTGTCGACGGTTCAGTTCGTTGAGTGTTGAGATCTGGTCGCGTTGCTGCTCGCGAGTCATCTTCACCTTCGGCGAAAGATCCAAGATCGGATCGCCTTGGGAACGCAGGTGAGTTCCCTGGTACGCGGCGGGCATGAATCCGCTCGACCAATTGGCTGCGCCGGCGATCGGACCGCCGCGCGGATCGAGCATCACAACGTAGGCGGGCAGGTTTTCATTCTCCGATCCCAACCCATATGTCAGCCAGGAACCGATCGTAGGATACCCTTGAGTGACGCGGCCGCTGTTCATCTGAATCAGACCCGAGCCATGTGCGAAAGTATCCGCGTAGAGGCTCTTCACGACACAGATATCGTCCAAGTGCTTATTGATTTGCGGAAACGCATCTGAACCCCACAATCCAGATTCCCCGTGACGGTTGAACTTGCGCGGCGAACCGAGCAAAGTCTGTTGCTTGAACGACCGGTAGCGGACTTCAATGTTGACCGACTTCCCGTTGAGTTTTTGTAGCTCGGGTTTGTAGTCCCACGTATCCATCGAGGGCGGCCCGCCGTACATAAACAAAAAGATGCAGCTCTTCGCCCGCGGCGCGAAGTGCGGCGGCTTCAGCGCGAGCGGTCGCGGAGGACTCGATTTCTCCGCGGCGACGGCGGTGGAAGAGAACCCGTCGCCGTCCAGCAGCGACGCGAGCGCCAACCCGGCGAATCCGCCACCGGTTTCCCACAGGAACTCCCGCCGTGAACCTGAACAGCTCGGATGGCGCTTACTCATAGTGGCTCCAACTCGACATCAATCGATGTAAACGAACTCGTTGAGGTTCAAGACCAGCTTGCAAAATGACACGTAGTGACTCGTTTTCTCAGATCCGGCGTCCGATTTCTGGCGCTGCAGAAAACTGGTCGCCGCCGACAGTTCGTCAGCGGACGCTTGGCGAGCCAGTGCGATTTCGAAGCACCGCGAGGCGATTTGCCGGTCACTTCCGTCGGTTTCCCGCAAGAGTCGCTCGACCATCGCGGTCGCCTGGCGCTGCATGAATGCGCTGTTGAGCAGGATCAGCGCCTGCGGCGCAATGGTCGTCGTCGATCGATCGGGTTCGGGAGTATCCGGCGTCGCGCCGTCGAACGACTGGATGAACGGTACTCCGAGCGTGCGCTTGATGAATAAATAAACGCTCCGCCGCGCCTGATCGTGCTCGGGTGACGTGTGCCAGTCTTTTCCCGGACGCGATTGGGTGGCCAGGACTTCGGGCGGCAGAGTCGGAAAAACTCCTTGCCCTCCCATTTGGAACGACAGCAAACCGGACGAGTGCAACACGGCGTCGCGAATTGCCTCGGCTTCGAGTCGCCGCATGTTTTGCCGCCACAACAGCGCGTTGTCGGGGTCGATCGCAACCGCTCGTTCATTGCGAATTCGCGAGGACTGACGATAAGTCGCCGACGTCAATACCATGCGATGCAAGTGCTTGAGCGACCACTCGTGCTCGATCAGTTCGACCGCCAGCCAGTCGAGCAGTTTGGGGTGGCTCGGCGGTGTGCCGGTGCGCCCCAAGTCGCTTGGCGATGCGGCCAGCCCACGCCCGAAGTGGTAATGCCACACGCGGTTGACAATGACTCGCGACGTGAGCGGGTTGTCGGCGTGGGCGATCCACTCGGCCAACCGTCGTCGCCTCGTGTTCGGCGGACCGTTCGCATCGGCTTGACTGAGAACTAGCGGGAATGCGGGTTCGACCTCTTTCGCCGGATTGCCGGAATCGCCGCGAATCAACACTCGTGTCGGCTGCAGTTTGTCGGTTCGCTCTTTGACGCCCAGCGCCACGCCGCCCGACGGCAAGGCGACCGTGATCGCGTCCTTGTTGGGTTCGTAGTGCGTCTCGGACTTGTCTTTGCCGAATCGGCGAATGTTGCGGACGAAGGCGGTCAGCTGGTAGTAGTCCTCTTGTCGAATGGGGTCGAACTTATGGTCGTGGCAGCGAGCACAGCCGATGGTCAGCCCCAAAAAGGCGGCGCCGGTGGCGCTGACAATGTCGTCCAACTCGTCCCACTCGGCCTGCCGCTTGTCGGCCGGCTCGTCATCCCAGGGGCCGAGATGATAGTAAGCGGTGGCGATCAAAGAGTCGTCTGTCTTCACGTCCAATTGATCGCCCGCCAGTTGTTCGATCGCAAACTGATCGAACCCCTTGTCTTGATTGAACGAGCGGATTACGTAATCGCGAAACATCCAGGCCAGCGGTTTCTCGTCGTCGCGTTCGTATCCGTTTGACTGGGCGTAGCGAACGACGTCCAGCCAGTGACGCCCCCAGCGTTCTCCGTAGCGTGGCGACGCCAGCAATCGATCGACTAAGTCTTCGAAAGCCGTTGCTTGGTCGCTGCTGATGAACTCCTCTACTTCCGCAAACGTGGGCGGGATCCCGAGCACATCAAAATAGAGTCGCCGCGCCAGTTCCCGTCTTGTCGCCTCGTCGTTGGGGGCCAACTCGCGCGACTCCAATTGGGCCAAGACAAAGCGATCGATCGAGTTGCGCACCCACTTCGGTTGAGTCACAGAAGGCAACGGGGGCCGGCGAATCGGGCGAAACGCCCAGTGCTTTCGGTCGTCGTCGGTGATTTGCAATCCGGGCTTGCGCGGTTTCAGAATAACTTCGCCTTCGTCCGGCCAGGGGGCTCCCAGCGCGACCCACTTCACCAGTTTGTCGACGTCGTCCGCGTGGAGACGCACGTCTGGGGGCATCTCCAATTCCTCGTACTTCACGGCCATCACGAGCAGACTTTCCGGGGGCTTGCCAGGTGTGATCGCCGCCCCCGATTCGCCCCCCCGGAGGATTGCGGCGCGGGAGTCGAGCCGCAAGTCGCCGTTTTGTTTCTTCGGGCCATGGCAACGGTAGCATTGCTTGGACAACAATGGCCGCACATGGTTTTCGAAATACGCGACTTGCTCAGCCGTCGGATCGTCCGCGCCCTGAGCGCGGAGCACGACCGGCGCGAGAAGAGTGAGCAGGGCGGCGGGAATCAGTTTCCAAGTCATGGTTGTCACAACTTGCGAGGTGGGAATGGTGCCTAGGATAACTGAAATGGCCCGGCCTTTCACCCTCAACGATAGCTGCTCGGAGCCGTGTTGATCGGATTCGAACAACTCGAATCTCTGTGAAACAACGAAAGAGGACGCCGTGGAGAGCCGATCGATTCTGCCCGCCAGTTGGGACGTGCCCGAGGAGTTTCGCGACCGCTTGGGCGAGACCGTCGGTCGCCAACGTGTCATGGTCGCCGACGGCCACTTGCTGCTCGTCCTGCACGCGTCTCCGCATCCCGACGACGAGACTCGCAAAGGTCGCTTCTTCTGGCGGCAGGCCGATGGCGAATGGAAAGGCAGCGAGTTGGGCGGCGGAGTGGGAGCCGTGATGAAGCATCTTCGCGAATATCGGGAGTCGCTGCACGAGCACGACGACCACGTCGAGAACGCGCAGACGGCGAGCGACTACTTCGACGTGCTCGAAGCCGTCTCGCCAATCCACCGCGCCGCCAGCCACCAATTGCAGGTCTTTGAGGAGGCGCGGAAGACGGTCCGCGAGGATCGCGATTTGATCAACCTCCGCGACTTGGCGTACGAGATCGAACGCACGTCGGACTTGCTCTACGCCGCGGCTCGCAACGGCATGGAGTTCGCCGTCGCGCGCCGCGCCGAGGAGCAAGCCCAGGTCAGCCACCGGATGGCGATCTCAGCACATCGACTCAACGTACTCGCCGCTTTCTTCTTCCCCATCGCCACCTTGAGCGCCATTTTCGGAGTCAACTTGATTCACGGACTGGAGCAACAGAAAGGTCCGTTCCCCTTCCTCGGCATGGTGGGGATCGGATTGGTCACCGGCGCGCTGCTGACGTTCTTCATCACTCGGAAATCACCCGAGTCACAGAACTGAGTAGTGGGCGATGCCGGCGGGTTCCTGGAGCGTAACGTCTGCGCTAGATCGGTCGGCGAGCCAAACTGAACGACTGTCCGGTGGGACCGCCCGGCGGATGGGTGGCAAGATAGATCGTTAGCGGAACACACTCGTCCGGCGTTTTGACTCGCTCGCTCTCCGCAATTGGCGGAGCTTGGTCGAGTTGAAAGATGTCTTTGGTCAAGTCTGTCAGCACGGGCCCGGGCACGAGTTCATTGACATCGATTCCGTATCGCCAAACTTCCATCGCCAGACAACGCGTAAACATCCAGACGCCGGCCTTGGCTGTGTTGTACGCGGAGTTGCCGGCGCGCGGCGAATGGCCCATGCCGGAACCGACATTGATGATCTTCCCGCCGCCCTGCTCGATCATATACGGCAATGCGGCGTGGGCGCAGTAGTACGTTCCGAGCAGGTTGGCTTCCACGACGTTGCGCCAATCGTCCGGTTGACTCTCGGCGACCGATGCTCGAACAAAGCTGCCGCCGGCGTTGTTGACGAGGATGTCGATGCGGTTGAGATCAGCGACGGCGCGGTTCACGGAATTCGCCGCATCCTCGGCGTTGCGGACATCGCATGTCAGGGCGGCCGCGCGGCGGCCGCGCTCTCGAATCTCGTCGGCGACACTTTCGATCTGCTCACTTGATCGCGCCGTCACGGCAACGTCCGCTCCCTCGTCCGCCAGAGCCAGCGCGATCGACCTGCCGATGCCCCGCCCTCCCCCGGTGACGAGCGCCGTCTTGCCTGCAAGCTTCATAAAGACTCTCCCATTTCCGCAATTGCGTCCACGTGGACATCCGCAGTGACGTCCACGTGGACATCCGCGAGGACGCCCACGAGGACGCGCACGAGGACGCCCGCGAGAACGGCCGTTACGGCCAAATCGTATTGCTCCGCATCACACCCATTTCGATTGGGCAGTGTACAGCGGCGTCCCGGCCGTGCGTGATGGCGTTGTTCTGAATCAGGTTGTCGCGACTCGCGCCGTGCAATCTTACGGCGGCGTACATGGCGATCGGATCTCGATCGTCGACGATGGAGTTGTCGGAGATCCGGCAGCGAGTGCAGTCTTGCAGATCGACTCCCGCGAAATGTGGATTGTCGATCTGACACGAGGAGACTGAGCAGCGGTCGCATTGCTCCAGCGTGATGGCTCCGCCGCGTTGCCGGTCGCCTAGCTTGGAATCGTTCAGCAAGTTGCCGGTGATTGAGCAACTGACGCATCGCCCGAGACGGACGCCATCTCCGTTTTCGGACTTCCAATTGGCGGGACGCGTGTGAATCGTGTTTCCGCTAATCGCCAAGTGGTGGCTGTCCGTCGCCTCGATGTTCAGTTGTTCGCCGCTGTAGATCGTGTTGCCGCTGATGGTCGCCGTACGAGCGTGCCTGAGCACGATGTTCTTGTCGCGACTGCCGAGGACATTTCCAGTGATCGCGAGCAGTCGCACCGACATGGCCGGCTTCTCTTCCCGACCAATGACCAGAACGTTGGCTCCGCGAGCGGGCAGCGTCGCTTGCAACGTGTTGCTGGAGATTGTGTACTCGCTGATCACGCCGTCCGGCGCCTCGAGGACGATTTCGCCGGAGTTTTCGGCGTCAATTCCCGAGTTGTACTCGATGTCGTTTCCCGTGATTTGAATATTGTGCACATCGCCATCGAGTTGCCGCAGGCCGGCTCTTTTGCAGAAGCTGATGTGGTTTCCAATGATGATCACCTGGTGCAGATTGCAGCGGTCGAAAAAGACGCCCGTATCGCCGCAATCGTAAATGTGCGATGCGTTGAGCAAGAAATTTCGATTGCGTTCGAGCAGGTGCACGCCGTAGCGGCAGTTGCGAATCAGCAAGTTCTGCATCGTTGTTTGCATCGTGCGATACAGTTGCACGCCGTCCGCTTCCGGGTGTCGCCCGAGGATCTCGAGGCTGCGGACCATCGGCATCCGCTCCCGCTCCCAGGTCGGCGGCTTGACGGTCGACGGCGTCGCCGTACCTCGGTGGTCGCCAACGATCCGAAAAGCCGGTCCGCCGCCATCCATGATGACACGGGCGACGCCCGACTTGCCTTCGATTGAGAGGAACCCGCGTTTGGTTGTGTCGACTTGAATCGTTTGTGTGATGCGAAACGACCCTTTGCCAATCTGGACTCGACCGTCTCCTTGATCGACCGCGTGTTGCAATGCCTGAGTGTCGTCCGCCTGGCCGTCTCCGACGGCTCCGAAGTCTCGCACGTTGGCCACGGAGATCGCCTTTCAAAAATGGAACTAGATGATTGGACTCAAGACTCGCTGTGCGGACGGACTAAAACTGCGAGCGTTTCCATCCGGGCGCCAGTCGCCTCATCAGCGACCCGTCGTCGCGTTGTTTCATACCGCAACGGCGGTACGTTTCGTGAGCGCGAGCAACCTTGTCGGCGTCCAAATTGACACCCACACCGTGCTGCTTCGGCAACTTCATCTGACCGCCGCGAATGGGCAGATTGGTGCCCTCGATGATGTCCGCGCCCTCAATCAAGTGCGGGTAATGAGTGTCGCTATCGAAAGTGATTTGCGGAGTTACCGCGGCGACGTGCAGCATCGCGGCCATCGTAACTCCGCCGTGGTTGTTGCTGTGCTGGCTAAGGGCCCAGCCCAACTTGTCGGCGATCGTTCCCAAAGCCTGGCAGGCCGTAATGCCACCCCAGCCGTGGTGGTCGCAAAGGACGACATCGATCGGCTTGGTGCGAATGGCCTCGGCAATGTGTTCGAAACGCGTCACGCACATGTTGGTGCTCATCGTCAATCCGCACTTGGTGCGAACTTCTCCCATCGCGGACTGGCCACCCACCGGATCCTCGTAGTATTCGATCGGCATGTCCTCGATCTGCTTCGCCATCTTGAGCGCGGTGTCAACCGACCAGCGAGCGTTAGGATCGATGCGCAATGGATGCTTGCCGTCAAAGCGTTCATTGATAGCGCGGAGCGCGGCGATTTCCAGTTGCGGTTCAAATACACCGGCCTTGAGCTTGTGGACCTTGAAACCAAACTTCTGATGAAATCGCCACGCTAGTTCGGCCATGCTCTCAGGCGTGCGCACGTCGCCCCATTGATCGAGCGCCGCGTCGCCCTTGCCGCGGCCGTCGACAATCCGGGCGTCGTCGAGGATGACAGGGTGATCCGCGTTGTAGCGAAAGAAGAGATAGGAGGCGAACGGGATCTGTTCTCGAATTGGTCCTCCCAGCAATTCGCTCAACCGCCGTTTCGTGGCGCGGCCGATCGCGTCCAAGCAGGCGAGTTCGAGGCCGGCGTACGCGTCGTTGGTAATCGTCTTCGCCTGCCGCGCGAATTGACGATACGCAAAGGCGCTCTTGCCGAGCACCAGCCCTTTCGCTTTCTCGAGCGCCTTCGTCAGGTGTAGACCGCCGCGAGTTTCGCCGATACCGACGACGCCGTCCGCCGTCGAAAGCTCGATGATGTTGCGGAGGAAGTAGGGGCCGTGACATCCACTGGCTGCTAACAAGGGCGGATCCGGCAGCGCGATCGGTGTGATTTTGATGCGCGTAATCGTCAGGTCACTCGCGGCGGCGTGAGCGCGGGCGTTGAACTGCCCGGCGACTGCGGCGGCGGCCAGCGCGAGCCATTGGCGGCGATCGAGATTCATGGTCGTCTCCGAGGTGGGAAACGGATTGTAATTGTTCAGACTTGTCGAATCCAATTGCCATCGAGTTTCGCCCCGATTGCTCTCGCCCCCACAAGCTCGGCGCTGGTTCGCCCCCACTCAGCGGTCTACAATGCCGGCTTCCAACTCAAGATATGACGACCTGAGGAGACGGGCAGTGAGCGATGCGATACGCGCGCGGATGCGGACAGTCCAACTGGTGCCGATCACGGCTTTCGACGAGTCGGGAGCGCTGAACCTGGAGCCGATGCGAGAGTTGATGAGACGCTCGTACGCGGCCGGCATTCGCGTTGTGATCCCCTGCGCCGGCAGCGCCGAGTTTCACGCGCTGAGCGCCGACGAGATCATTCGCGTGATTCAGATGACGCGCGAAACCGTCGGCTCGGACATGGTTATCGTGGCCCCCGTCGGCCAGCGATTGGACTGGGCCCTGGAACTCGGCCGCCGCGCGATGGACGCCGGTGCCGATGCGTTGCTGATCATGCCGCTCAACTTCCCGTACCTGTCGAATGAGGGGTCCGCCGACTACTATCGCGCCGTGCTCGATAGAGTTGATGCGCCGACACAGATCTACAAAAAGGCGGCGATTCCCGCCGATTCATTGCTCCTGGAGTTGGCCGATCACCCCAATCTGGTCGGCGTCAAGTACGCGGTGAACGACATGGATGCGTTTCAGACGACGATCCGTGCGGACGGTGGTCGAATCGACTGGTACTGCGGTTCCGCCGAACGCTACTCGCCGTATTACGCACTGGCAGGCGCGCCCGGATACACCAGCGGCGCCGGCAACGTCTGCCCACACGTAACCCTGGCGATGCACGCCGCCATGAAGGCCGGCGAGTGGAAGAAGGCGCTGCGGCTGCAACAGGTTCTGTTGCCGATCGAACACGGTCGTGGACGCGACGACAACTCTTACAACGTCTCGTTCCTCAAACATGCGATTCGACACGTCGGTTTGGACTTCGGCGAACCGAGAACTCCGCAACGCCGATTGTCGGAAGCCGAACGACGTGAAATCGACGAAATCATGCCGCCGATCTTGGAGGAAGAACGACGCTTGGCCGAAATCGTTGTGTTTTAGAGAGAAACGAGAAGCGACGCGACCGTTGATTCGCGCCGGCCGTAATGCTCGCAAGAGAAACTGGCGGTCACTCGATCAGGTAAACGGGCCAACGCGATACGCGCTGCAGTTCTTCGATCGCATCGATGCGGTCGGTAAACAGCCAAGCCAGTGAAGTGGGGAGATCGGTGAGATCGAGGTCGCCGATGATTCTCCATTCGCGCTGCACGGACCAGTCGACTTCGCCGGACATCCGCTTTTGGAAGTAGGGCCGTTCGGCGTCGGACATTCGCTCCCATTGCGACTGGTCACCGTACCGTACCGGTTTGGCTCCGGCGGCTCGCAACCAACGGCTGTCAATCGCGATGCCGGTTAGGTCGAAGTCCCATTGCTGGCGGTGACGTCGATACTGCCTCAACCCGCGCAGCTCATGCCACGCAGCCGCCGTCAGGCAGACTGATCGATGGCCGCCGCGAATGCCGGCGGACGAGCCGATGATGCAGTTCGCGTTCACTGCGCGGCGGAGCGCCCCGATCGCCGAGCGGTCCTGCGAGTCGGCGTTTAGCAGCGCTGCGAAGTACTCGCGCGGCGATTCGTCGGGCCAAGCTCCCAGTGGACTCCGCGTGCAGTGCAACATCCACTCGCCACCCGCCGGCGGCGCGATCGGAGCGGACTTGAATGCCGCCGACGCGCGGGCGGGAGTGTGGGTTGCGGACGCATCGTCGATCCGCCACTCACCACGGCTGGGAGAGTCGGACTCCCAGGCGGCGAGCAGCTTGTGGATGGAGCCGTTCTCGCGCACATATGGAATCAACCATTGGTCGCCGATGACGGCCGCGGCCCGATCGTGTAACGGAAACGGGGGCGCACGGGATGGCGAGATTCGCGGTGAGAGCCACAATCGAGGCGGACCCGATCGCCACTCCACCGCGAAGGCTCGCTGCGCCCACCATCGCCAACGATCCGCGGCCGCGGCCTCGATCATCAGTACCGGCGCAAAGTCATTGCAAGCTTCTAGTGCGGGAGCCAACGACGACCGCGCTCCCGCCGCTACGATTTGGCCGCCGAGATCATCCAACAGCAGCCGCAGTCGTTTGAAGACATCGATCCGCAGGTGAGGGCGTTTGCCCAGCCGTGAGCACAGCAGGGTTGCAGTCGAACCTGGCGCGAGAGGCCAGACGGCCCACCGCGAGCCCAACCACAACTCTTCCCCGCCAGCGAATTCCTCAAGCGTCATTCGCGCGCCTGCCTCGCGCAGCCGCCCCAACGTCTCGACGCGCCTGCCCGCTCGCCTGCCCGCTTCCTGGCTCCAGATGTCGCACAGCAACGGCAGCCAATCCTCCACCCGGCCAACGGGGGCCGGCGTCGGCGGAGCCCAATCGACGTTCTGCAAGCGAATCCAAGCCAATTGCCGCGGTGTCCGTTCTTCGTCCATTGGTTCATTGTGTTCCTGCTTTCCGTTATCATTCCGCGATGCGGATTGACGGCTAGTCGATATTCGCGGAAATTCCGACGTTTTTTCGCGATCGTGGCCGCAAAGTGACACTAAGGTGTCAGAGGGTCGAGGAGAGGTGGGATGTCCCGAGTTGAAAATCAGTACGCCGAGGCTCAACAGTACTTGGCTGGCGGAGTTTCATCATCGACCCGTGTGAATCAGGCAATTGGCCGCCCGTTGTTCTTCGATCGCGCCGCCGGCTGCCGCGTCTGGGATCTCGACGGCCGCGAGTACATTGATTTGTGCTGCAGTCACGGGGCGACGCTGATCGGTCACGGGGATGAACGAGTTCGCGCCGCTGTCGAAGAGGCGCTTGAGCGAGGAGCCGCGTGTTCGTACGAGAACGAGCTGCACACAAATCTGGCTCGCCTTCTCTGCGAGACGGTTCCCTGTCTGGAACTCGTGCGATTCACGGGTTCCGGAACCGAGGCCACGCTGCACTGCATCCGATTGGCGCGGGCTTCCACGGGGCGGCGGAAGCTGCTGAAGTTCGAAGGGAATTTTCACGGTTACCACGATCAGGTGATGTATTCGTCGCTGGACGAGGAAGGCGCGAGCCTCCCGGCAGGCGAGTTCCGGCAGCTATCCGCCGGCATGCCGCCCGGCCTGGACGACCATCTGATCGAGGTCCCCTACAACGACGTGGCGGCGTTGGAGCAAGTGTTCGCCGAACGCGGACACGAGATCGCCGCGGCCATTTGCGAGGCCGTCTACTACAACGCCGGCTGCGTGCAACCGCGCCAGGAGTGGATCACAGCGCTGCGGCAATTGACTGCTCAACATGGCGCGATATTGATCTTCGACGAAGTGTTGAGCGCCTTTCGCATGGCCCCCGGCGGCGCTCAGCAACATCTGGGAGTCACGCCCGACCTGTGCACGATCGGGAAAGCGGTCGGCGGCGGTTATCCACTCAGCGTCTTTGGCGGGCGTCGCGAGATCATGGAGCGGCTGATGCCACAGGGAGACAGCCAGCACAGCGGAACCTACAACGGGCACCCGAGCGCTGTGGCGGCAGCCACCGCGGCGATAAGCATCTATCGCGAAACGGACTTCTACGCGCACGTCAACCAAGTCGGCAAGCGGCTGTTTGACGGCCTCAACCAACAGTTTCAACGACACGGCGTAGACGCGCACGTGCAAGGGTTGGGCGCGCGATTCGGAGTCTACTTCGGAATCGGCGAAGAGGTGCGAGATTATCGGACGGCGCTGCGGCACGATCGCGAAAAGATGCTGCGCTTCATTGCGTCGTCGATTTCCGAGGGCGTTTACTTCCACGACTACGGCGGCGTCGCCTGCCATCACGGATTCTGCCGCGCCACCGAAATCGCGGACGTCGACGAGGCTCTCGAGCGACTAGATCGCGCCATCGGAAAGATGTAACGCCCTACGACGCGGCGGCGTTTGCTTCGTTGTCAAAGACTTGCTCGACGCCGTCCGTTTTCGCGATCACGACAACGCCGCCTTCGCTGACAGTGAACCCGCGGGAGCGGTCGAGTTCCAAGTCGTAGCCAACTTCGGCTCCGGGCGGTATGTGGACGCCCTTGTCGACGATCGCGCGGCGAATACGGGCGTGCCGTCCCACATCCACGCGTTCAAAGAGAATCGAGTCTTCCACTTCGGCGTAGCTGTTCACGCGGACTTGCGGGCTGATGATGCTATGCCGCACATAACCGCCGGAGACGATGCTCCCCTGGCAAACGATGCTGTCCTGCGCGTGCCCGATTCGGTCCTCTTCTCCGCGACTGCCGAAGACAAACTTCGGCGGTGGCGTGCTCGGCTGGTAGGTGCGGATCGGCCAACGATCGTCGTACATGTTGAGCAGAGGATCGATCGACACGAGATCCATGTTGGCTTCGTAATAGGCGTCCAGCGTACCGACGTCGCGCCAGTAAGCGTCTTGCTTGCGATTCTCGTCCAGAAAGGGAAATGCGACGACGCGGTGCGAGTCGATGATCGAGGGAATGATGTCTCGACCGAAGTCATGCGAGCTCCGCAGGTCAGTGGCGTCACGGCAGAGTTGCTCGAACAAGAACCTCGCCGTGAACACGTAGATTCCCATCGAGGCGAGGCAGACATCGGATTCGCCGGGAATCGGCTTCGGCTCGTCGGGCTTCTCTTCGAAACCGACGATACGATCGTGTCCGTCAACTTGCATGACGCCGAACTGCTTGGCGGCCTCGCGGTTGACCGGCAGCGCACCGATGGTGAGATCGGCGTCGGCCTCGATGTGACGCCGCACCATCGTCTCGTAGTTCATCTTGTAGATGTGATCGCCGGCGAGGATCACGACGAATTCGGGCCGTTCCTTTTCGAGGGTGTAGATATTTTGGTAGACGGCGTCCGCCGTGCCTTGATACCAATGTTCATCAATTCGTTGTTGTGGTGGAACGACATCGATGAATTCGCCCAGTTCGCGGCAGAAGAAATGGCACCACCCCAGATTGATGTGACGATCCAGACTCATCGCCTTGTACTGGGTGAGCACGAGCATCTTGCGGATGCCGGCGTTGAGACAATTGGAGAGAGCGAAATCGACGATGCGATACATTCCGCCGAACGGGACAGCCGGTTTGGCGCGATCGCGAGTAAGCGGTTCGAGGCGAGAACCCTTGCCGCCCGCCAAGACAACTGCCAGCGCGCCCTTCATAACTCAACTCCGTTCGGATATCTCAAGGTCGAGCGGAGGAGGCGATCGTCCACTCCCTTGAACGGTGGACATTCTATCCGCTTCCCGCAGCGGACTGAATAGGTGTTGTCGCCCATTCGCGCAGCCACAACTCAAGCACCAGCAACGCCCACAGCCGGTGACTGTGATCAAACCGTCCCTCGATGTGTTCGGCAATCAACCGAGCAACGGAGTCGTTCTGAAAGAAACCGCGGTCGCGCGCCGTCTGATCCATCAACACGTCGTGAGCGAGCGGTTTCAGCTCACCACGGAACCAATGGTCCAGGGGAACTCCGAATCCCATCTTCTTGCGCTTCCAGATCTCGTCGGGAATTAGTCCCCGGAAGGCCGTTTGCAAGATGCGCTTGCCCCGGCCAAAACGGTATTTCAGTTTGGCCGGAAGCGAAGCGGCGAATTCGACCACCCGGTAGTCCAAAAACGGTTGCCGCACCTCCAGGCTGTGCGCCATGGATGCGATATCCACTTTGGTCATCAGATCGCACGGCAGGTACGTGCGGAGGTCGGTCAGCGACACGGCGGAGATGACGTCGCGTGAATTCACCTGCCGGTAGCGGGCGTCGAGGAACTCGAGAGGATCCGAATCGGCCAGTTGCGCCAAGAACTGTTCGTCGTACAAGTCGGCTCGCCGACTTTCATTGAAAATGCTGATCCAATCCAAATAGCGGCGTTGGGGCGACATTCTCAGCGCTTCGCTGAATCGTTTGAATTGCCGAATCCGCGACTTCTGCCGCGAGCTGGCCGGAGCGAATCGCCACAGCGGCGAGGCAGCCAGCATTCGCAGTGGCGGAGCGCGGTCGAACAACTGAGCCAAGCGGACCGCCTTGTACCGCGGGTAGCCGGCGAACAACTCGTCGCCGCCGTCCCCCGACAACGCCACCGTCACGTGCTCGCGCGTCCACTGCGACACATACCACGTTGGAATCGCCGAACTGTCGGCAAAGGGCTCGTCGAAATGCCAGATCAGCTTGGGAAGGACGTCGACCGCATCCGGTTTCACCTCGAAACGGCGATGTTCCGAGCCGATGTGATTGGCCACTCGCTCCGCGTGCGCGGACTCGTCGTACTCCGCCACCGGGAAGCCGATGCAGAAGGTTTTGATCCGCTCCGGGGAGTGCTTCTGCATGAGTGCGGCAATCAACGACGAATCGACGCCGCCGGACAAGAAGGCGCCGAGCGGCACATCGCTCTGCATCCGCAATTGAACCGACGATTCCAACAGGCTGCGCAATTCGCGGGCGGCGTCGGAACTGGGGATCTGTCGCTCGATTGTCAGATCGGGTTGCCAGTACTCGTCGATCGTCAGCTTGTCGCCCTCGAACACCGCGCGGCTGCCGGGCGGCAGTTTGTGAATTCCGCGGAAGATCGTGTTGGGGTGCGGGACGTATTGGTAGGTGAGGTATTCGTCGACCGCGTTGGGGTCGACTTCACGCGGCACGTTCGGCGCTAGCAGCAGACTCTTCAACTCGCTGGCGAAAAGCAACCGTTTCGCTTCGCGCCGATAGACGAGCGGCTTTTGGCCCAAGCGATCTCGGCCGAGCACCAACCGCCGCCGCCGCGAGTCCCAGATGGCGATCGCAAACATTCCGTTCAGATGGCGGAAGCAGTCTTCGCCCTCATCTTCGTACAGGTGAACGATCGTCTCGCTGTCGCAGTCCGTCTGAAAACGATGCCCACCGCCTTCGAGCCGGCGGCGCAACGTCTTGTAGTTGTAGATCTCGCCGTTGAAAACAACCCAGATCGTGTTGTCTTCATTGGCGATCGGCTGCTTGCCGCCTTCGAGATCAATGATCGAGAGGCGACGAAATCCCAGCGCGACACCGGGAACGGCCGCGTAGGGTGGTTGATGAAAAAACTCACTGACCAATCGACCGTGGTCGTCGGGGCCGCGGTGCCGAAGTGCATCGGTCATCGTCGCCAGCGAGCTTGCATCGATGGCGACGCCAGGATCCGTCCATATTCCTCCCGTGATGCCGCACATATGCTTCTCAACTGAAGTGAATCAAGGTGTCTGCTCGGCCGGGCGACCCGTTCAGCATACCATAGCGAGAAGCGAATCAGTGCGATTGCCGGAAGGAGGCCAACCCGCCGACGGATTCCCGCCGTCGCGCGACCGACTAAACGAGTCTCTGATACAGCTCCGCGTATTGCTCTACCATACGCTCCACCGTGAACTGGTTGTTCATTCGAGTTCTCGCCGCCGTTCCGAGCGCCGCGGCAAGATCGCCGGACGAGAGGATTTGGAGCGTCCGTTCCGCGCGACCGGCCGCATCGTCCAAGCCGACCAGAAACCCCGTCTCGCCGTCGACCACCAAATCTCGATTTCCGGCGATATCGGAAGCGACGACCGGCACTCCGAGCGACATCGCTTCCATGACAGAATTGGGTTGGCCCTCATACCCACTGCCGATCCAGAAGCAGTTGAGCGCCGCGGTGCATTGCGCCGCGTCGTCGCGATGGCCGAGCAGGTGGACGCACTCAGACAGGTTCAGCCGGTCGCGAGCCGCCACAATCGACTCCCGGTCGGGGCCGTCGCCGAAAATCAGGAAGTGCGTCTGAGGATGCGTCGCTTTCAATTGGCCGAATGAATCGAGCAAGTGGGGATAGCGTTTTTGCGGCCAGAGGCGGCCGACGGCCCCAATCAAGACCGCCTCGCCCGGCAGATTCAACTCGCTCAGCAGCTCGGCTCGAGATCGCGGTGGCGTGGGCGCGGCGACACCGTTGGGTATCACCGTGAACGATTCCGCGTCGATGCCGCGCTTTGCGTAAAACTCAACCACGCCCGAACTGTTGGTGACAAGTTGCGTCGTTCGTTTGGCGAGCCATCGATCGATCGCCAGTTCGCGCCAGCGTTTCCAAGGGTCGACGCTGCGTTCCCCAGCGATCACCACGGGCGTTCCGCAAGCGAAGGCGGCTCGGCGTCCATAGCTATTGGCGGCGAAGATCCAGGTGTGAACGGCGTCGGGCCGGAGTTCGCGAATCAGCCGCTTAAGTCGCCAGTAGGCGGCGAAGTCGATCTTGCGGCGTTTACCGATCTCATGGATGGGAATCCCGGCCTCGCGCAACTCGCTCGCCAGCGGCCCACCGCGGGTGAGCACGGCGACCCGCACGTCGAACTCTTCACGGGGCAAACCGCAACAAAGCAGCGCCAGTTGTTTTTCGGCCCCGCCGCGATCAAGCGTCGGAATGATTTGTAAGAGTCGGATGGTCACTTCGGGAAACTACGTCGCTTTTGAAGCCGATCGTCGCCAGGTTTAGCGAGGGGTGTCTGTCATCAATTCTAAATGACGCTCGGCCATCGCGAGCAAAGAGAATTCATCGCGCACGCGCTGTTGGGCGGCCGCGGCGAGTCGGTCGGCGCGTGGAGGGTCCTGCAGCAAGGCCATCATCGCAGCCGAGAGGGCGGCCACATTCTTGACGGGAACGAGCAATCCGTGCCGGTCATTCTCGACCAGCGTGCGGTTCCCGGGAATGTCGCTCGCCACCACAGGAAGGCGAGCTCCCATCGCCTCGAGGAGCGAGATGGACATGCCTTCCTGATAGGACGGCAAAACGAACATGTCGGCCGCCAGCAACAACTCGCCGATGTCGTCGAAGACTCCCGGCAAGAACACCTGGTGGTGAAGCCCCATGTCGACGACGGAATCGAAGAGTTGTTCGCGTTCAGGGCCTTCGCCGATGAGCCACAGCCGGGCGTTGGGAAATTGCTCGGCGATCGGACGAAAAGCCTTGATGAGTTCGAAGAGCCCCTTGTTGGCGTGCAGCCGTCCGGTGTAGACGATGACGGGGCTGTCCTCGAAGACGACCAGGTCGTGATTCGCTTCGCCCAAGGCGGCGCGAGCCGCGAGTCGGACCGGTTCGTCGCGGGGTCCGCCGAGCGCCACGCCGTTCGCGACAAAATGCAATCGCTCGTCGTCAAAGCCGGCGGCCGCCATCTCCGCTCGAATCGCCTCGCTCGGCGCGATGAACGCATGGGCGGCTTGGCAACGTTTGCGGATCCGGCGGCCGAAGCGTCCGACTTCGTGCCAATGACAGTCTCCCGTTTCGCCCGCCCCCTCGGCTCGCAACACGACCGGCAAATGCTCTTCCAGCGCGCCGAGCACGACGTACGCGTCGTGTTTGAGCATCGACACGAGCACGCAGTCGAATTGATCGCGTCGCTGGCGAAAGTACCGAGCCAGCGCCGTCATGTAACGCAACGTTCCCCAGCCCCTCTGCTTGGGATTGGGCAGCCGCACGACCGGAGCCTCGCGATGGACGACTTCGGTGGGCCAGTCGGACTCCCACTGAGCGGTGACGACTTGAGGGCGGTGGCCGAGAGCCAGGAACTCGGATGTGAGGTTCGACATGACCATTTCCGCGCCGCCGACCAAAGGCCAATAGCGTCGCGTCACCATCGCGATCCGCAAGCCGCTCATGATCCGTCGCTCTTGATCTCGTGCGGCTCAAGGAAGGCGACGTGCGGCAAATTGCGATACTCGTCCTCGTAGTCCAGGCCGTATCCGACTACGAACTCGTCGGGGATCTCAAAAACGACAAAGTCCGGCTCCAAGTCGACTTCTTGCCGCCCCGCTTTGCGCAGCAGCACCAGAGTGCGAATGCTGGTGGGACGCAATTCACGCATCAATCGCGTCACTTCGACGAGTGTGTGCCCGGTGTCGAAGATGTCGTCGACCAACAAAACTTCGCGACCCGTGATATCGGGCATCAAATCCGCATTGATCGTCAACTCGCCGCGCTGCACGCCGCCGTGGTAACTGCTCGCCTGCACCACGCCAACTCGCAACGGCATCTCCATCTGCCGTATCAGATCCGCCAACATGACGACGCTGCCAGTCATCACGCCGATAATGGTCAACGGACGATCCCCGTAGACCTCAGCGACTTGTCGGGCGACGGCGGTGACGCCTTCCTGGAGTTGATGTTCACTCAGCAAGATTTTCAAGGGACGCTCCACCGTTCACTCGTTGTTCTGATGGAGAGCATTCTAGGCGTCTCGACTGATGGAATGAAGCCACGGCTACCCGGTAGGTGAATTCGTTCCCGCGCGTTATCCTCCGATCTCGGAAAAACAGTCGAAGGTCGAAGCAGAGGCGTCGATGTTGCCAAGGTGGACGGATACAGTTGTCGGCGGTCACCCGTGCGACATTTTCGAGCCCGACGAGCCCCATCCGCGCGGACACACGGTGATCTACCTGCACGGCGTCCATCTCAATCGGCTCGTCGACAATCAGACGTTCACCGACCAGTTCATCCGCCATCGACTGCGCGTCGTCGCGCCGATGACGCAACGCAGCTGGTGGACTGATCGCGTTTGCCGCGAGTTCGACGAGAGTATCACGGCGGAGCAACACGTATTGCAGCGAGTGCTGCCTTACATTGAGGAGCGTTGGGGAGTCGCGCCGAAGCGGATCGGCCTGCTGGGAACGAGTATGGGCGGTCAGGGAGCGTTGCGTTTTGCCTACAAGCACCCGCAGCTGTTCCCGGTCGTCGCCGCGGTTTCCCCCGCCATCGACTACCAACAGCGCATCGTCGATGGAGATGAAACGCTCGCCGACATGTACTCCGATCACGAAGCGGCTCGGCAAGATACAGCCCTGTTGCACATCCACCCGCTCAACTGGCCCCAGCACCAGTTCTTCTGCTGCGACCCGGCGGACGAGCGCTGGTGGGACAGTTCGGATCGGCTGCACATGAAACTCTACTCGCTCGGCGTGCCGCACGAATGCGACTTGGAGACGTCCGGCGGCGGCCACGGATTCGACTACTACAACTGCATGGCGGAACGAGCCGTGCAGTTTTTAGGCGAGAAGATCGATGAGGCCGATCGGAGCTTGCTCTGAGACGGCTCGTTCGTCGCCGCGGTTGCCGGGATCGCAGCGTCACCAGAATCACCGCTTAACGCGGCGAAAAAAAACGGCAGGCACGGGGCCTGCCGTTTGGTATGCGGTGACTGATCCACTCGTCGACGCGGCTGTGGACGTTAACGTTTCGAGAACTGCGTGCCTCGTCGAGCGCCGTGAAGACCGTACTTCTTGCGTTCCTTCATGCGGGCGTCGCGAGTCAGGAAGCCGCCGTCCCGCAGCGGGGGAAACAAGTCGTCGCTGTAACTGACCAACGCTCTCGCGATACCCATCCGGCACGCGCCCGCTTGTCCCGTCGTGCCGCCTCCGTTTACGCGAATGACGATATCGACACTCTCCGTCTGTCCCGTCGTCGTCAACACGTCGGTCAATTGGCGCCGATCCTTCTCGTGCACGAAGTAGGTTTCCAGGTCCTTGGTGTTGATGACAATCTTACCGCTTCCCGCGCGGACGCGGACGCGCGCCACAGATGATTTGCGACGTCCCGTGCCGAGAGAGTCACCGGTAATCTTGTCCTTCTTGCCTGCAACCATTGATTGATCCGTTATGCGATTGTCTGCGGTGTACGCGAGCGTTTTTGAGTTTGAGGTCAGCGGTCCTGCTTCACGCCCATTTCAACTGCTTCGGGTTGTTGAGCCTGGTGAACGTGATCGGGCCCGACGAATAACTTCAGCTTGGTCAGCATCTGGACGCCCAGCTTGCTCTTGGGGAGCATGCGGCGGACAGCTTCGCGGAGGATTCGTTCGGGCGTTCGCTCGAGCCGCGCCCGGGCCGTGATCGTCTTCTGGCCGGGATAGCCGGTGTACCAGCTGTAAGTCTTCCGGTCCCACTTATTGCCGGAAAAAGTGACCTTTTCGACGTTCGTCACGATGACGAAGTCGCCCGTGTCGACGTGAGGCGTGTAGGTTGGACGATGTTTGCCCATCAATGCCACGGCGATATCGCTCGCCAGTCGGCCAACTACCTTGTCGGTAGCGTCCACGATGAGCCACTTCTGCTCCACGTCGCCCGGCTTGGCCATATAAGTCTTTGTGCCAGCCAAGGTTCCACCTCCTCGATCACCAATGCTGCAAACCGATTTGCGCACCCGGGGCACTCCCCTGGGGCAAATGCAAACAGGCAGTTTATTGCCTCACGACAATCCAATCAAGGGCTCAACCGCGACCCTCCGAGGCGGATTTCCCCATCTCCGCCAAAGCGCCTCGGCAAACTCCCCTTGCTTCCTCGCCACGGAGGTTTGGAGGGGATGTGAAGTGGCCCGATCATGGCCCCTGGTCGGCGAGGGCGGATAGCTCTTAGAATCCTCACATTGGACCCCCAGTTTATCCAAATTCAATGGGTCAAGTCACACTCGCACAGATCCAAGCCGGGACCCCATTCCCATTTGGGCGAGGGGTTTCGAGCGCGACGGGAAGGCGTTCCCGCACAGCTCCGCCCCGGCGGCTCCACAGCGCGAAGGTGACAAAAGACGAGGAAGAGCCAGCCACAATGAAGATAGCCGTTCTCAAAGAGACGTACCCCTCGGAGCGGCGCGTGGCGCTTGTCCCAGCCAACGTCGCTCATCTGGTGAAGGCGGGTTGGGAGGTGGCTGTCGAGTGTGGAGCTGGGGCGGCGGCCGGCTATCTGGACGACGACTATCGCAACAAGGGTGCAACGGTCGTGGCCGATCGTTCAACTCTGCTGAAATACGACATTCTACTTTACGTCCGCGCCGTGGGCTCCAATCCCGAGCAGGGACGCGCCGACTTGTCACATTACGATTCTCAGATCGTCATCGGCATGTGCGATCCCCTCGGCGCTTCGCAGGCGATCGCCGACGTGGCCGATACAGGAGCCAGTCTGTTCGCACTGGAACTCATTCCGCGAATCACCCGCGCGCAGAGCATGGATGTGCTCTCGTCGATGGCGACAGTCGCCGGCTATCGTGCCGTTCTGTTGGCCAGTGTCGAGTTGCCCAAGATGTTCCCGTTACTGATGACGGCCGCGGGCACAGTGGCTGCGGCCCGCGTTCTGGTGATAGGAGCCGGAGTCGCCGGACTACAAGCGATCGCGACCGCCCGCCGTCTCGGCGGGATCGTGCAAGCCTACGATGTCCGAGCGGCCACTCGCGAGCAGATTGAGAGCCTGGGCGGCAAATTCGTCGAGTTGGATCTCGACACGGGTGAATCCGAAGACAAGGGCGGCTACGCCAAGGCGCTTGGCGAGGAGTTCTATCAGAGGCAGCGCGAGTTGCTGGCCGACGTCGTCGCCGAATGCGATGTCGTGATTACGACCGCCGCAATTCCCGGCAAGCCGTCCCCCGTGCTGGTCACCGAGGAGGGCGTCAAACGGATGCCGGCCGGCAGTGTGATCGTCGACCTGGCGGCCGAACGCGGCGGGAATTGCCCGCTCAGCCAACCCGATCAACGCGTCGTCGAACACGATGTCGTCATCCTCGGCCCCACGAACTTGCCGTCGGATGTACCATTTCACGCCAGCCAAATGTTCTCGAACAACGTTACAAAACTGCTGCTGAACATGGTCGACAAAGAGCGGCCGGGCGAATTGCAATTGGACTTCAGCGATGAGATCGTACAGGACACGCTCGTCGCCCACGGCGGCGAGGTTCGCAGCCCGCGAATTCGCGAAGCGCTCGGCATGGAGCCATTGGAATCCGCCAGCGACGACAACGACGCCGATAGTGACGACGAAATCAAGATTGACGAAGACCAAAGCGGCGACAGTGGCGATACGATCAAGGTCGACGTTTACGCAGACAATCAGCCCGAACAAGATTCCGGCGGCGACGATGCCCGCGGCGCCGCCCAGACTGCAGATTCCGGTGGTGAAGCTGCCGGCGGTGAAGTCGCGGAGGCCGACGGCGCCCCAACCCACAACCCAGAGGAGGACCCCGCATGAGCCGACCGCGATTGACGCAAGTGAGCTGGATCGTCGCCGCGATCATCTTGGCGGGAGCATTCTCCATCGTTCGGGGACAGACGCCGTCGACATCGACGAACGGCGAGGAGCAGTCGAGCAGGGGCGTTTTGGGCGGCGTGCTACCGGACAAGGGCGCGGACGAGGGCGCGGACGAGGGCGCGGACGAGGGCGCGGACGAGGGCGCGGACGAGGGCGCGGACGAGGGCGCGGACGAGGGCGCGGACGAGGGCGCGAAGGGCTCAGAGGAGGGCGCGAAAGACGGCGGCCCGACAGCGGTCTCGGCCGCAGACCATCGCGGCGACAAACTGATGGCCAGCCTGACGATCTTCGTACTGGCGATCTTCGTCGGTTTTGAAATCATCACCAAAGTTCCCCCGACGCTGCACACGCCACTGATGTCGGGATCCAACGCGATCAGCGGGATCACAGTCGTCGGCGCCATTCTGGTCGGGGGCGCCGGATTGGGGTTCTCGGGAATACTCGGCTTGTTCGCCGTAGCGCTCGCATCGATCAACGTCGTCGGCGGATTTCTCGTAACTCACCGCATGTTGTCGATGTTCCGCAAACACTGACCTTGGGCCTCTCACGAGAACCTGCCATAGACTCCGCCGCCAACTAGCCGTCCAAGGACGCCGTCGATGCTTGAGAATATCGCTTACATTGTTTCCGCCGTGTTGTTCATCTACGGCCTGAAACTGATGGGGCACCCCCGCACGGCCGTGCGGGGAAACCTGTTGGGCGCCGCCGGCATGGCGTTGGCGATCGTCGTGGGACTGCTTGACGTTTCCAGCTACACGATGGTCATCATTGGAGGCGTCGTCGGTGCGGGGATCGGAGCCGTCTTGGCGATGACGATTCAGATGACAGCGATGCCTCAACTGGTGGCGCTGTTCAACGGATTTGGCGGAGCCGCATCGGTATTCGTAGCCGGTGGCGCGCTACTCCAACAAGAGAACCCGACGTGGGACGTGTTGCTCGCTACCGGGTTGTCGGGATTGGTTGGAGCCGTGACATTCTCCGGCAGCGTGATCGCCTTCGGCAAGTTGCAGGAACTGAAGATTCTGCAACGCCCGATCGCAATTCCCGCTCAGCAAGCGGTCAACGCGATCTTGCTGGTCATCATCATCATCTTCACAGCCGGGCTGACATACGGATTCAGCTGGGTGTACGTGCCGATCATCTTGCTGTCTCTGTTGCTCGGCGTGATGCTGGTGAACCCGATTGGCGGAGCCGACATGCCGGTCGTGATCGCCCTGCTCAACTCGTATTCCGGAATCGCAGCCGCCGCCACCGGCTTTGTGATCGACAACAACGTGCTGATCATTTCCGGTTCGCTGGTAGGAGCGTCCGGCGTCATTCTGACAAACCTGATGTGCAAGGCGATGAACCGTTCATTGACCAATGTACTGTTCGGCGTCATGGATGGCGGCGGCGCGATCGCCGACGCCGACGAGGTTTACGTGAATGTCCGCAGCACGTCGGCCGATGACGTCGCTATGATTCTCGACGGCGCCCAGCGAGTCGTGTTCGTGCCCGGCTACGGCATGGCCGTCGCGCAAGCTCAACACGCCGTCCGCGATCTGGGCAACTTGCTCGAGAAGCAGGGAACGGCGGTCGAGTACGCGATTCACCCGGTCGCCGGACGCATGCCCGGGCACATGAACGTGCTGCTGGCCGAGGCGGATGTGGACTACGACAAACTGAAAGAGATGGATCACATCAACCCCACCATGGAGACGGTCGATGTGGCCATCGTCATCGGAGCCAACGACGTGGTGAACCCGGTGGCCAAGACGGATCCCACCAG
Source organism: Pirellulaceae bacterium (assembly GCA_030748485.1). Taxonomy (GTDB): domain Bacteria; phylum Planctomycetota; class Planctomycetia; order Pirellulales; family Pirellulaceae; genus JASMLW01. The sequence goes on along the minus strand of JASMLW010000118.1, from coordinate 23,405 downwards.
CCCGATCGCCGGCATGCCGATCATCGATGTCGACAAAGCGCGGACCGTCGTCGTCATCAAACGAAGTCTCAGCCCCGGCTTCGCCAAGATTCCCAATCCGCTGTTCGCCGCCGACAACACTCTGATGCTGTTCGGCGACGGGCAAAAGGCCGTGCTCGATGTCGTCGCCGCGATGAAAGAAGTGTAGAGAGCGCGTGATCGAGTGTCATCGCTGGCGGCGGAGCGGGACGGGTGAGGCGGAATCGGAGCGGCCGCCGAAAGCCCCGAAGTTGAGCGACTTGGCTCCCGCCACTTCGAAGTCGCGCGTGCCGGGCCAGAAGTGAATTCGCCGCGCTACGAGGTCCTTGTCCTTGGCTCCCGTATCACCGTAGACCGTCAAGTGGGCGTCGTAGAGCCCGTTGCCCTCCAGGATCAACAGGTCCTTGGCCTCGGAATACGACAGGCGATGACCGCGAGCCATGAATTGCGGATTCTCGGCCGTCGTGTTTCCGATCGCCGTGACAGTCAGTTGAGGATTGCCTTCGACACCGACGTCGGCGAGTTCCAGTTCGTCACTGTGCAGTTCGACGCCGCGTTCTCCGACGCTGTCCGGCGACTCCGACGTCAACTCCTCGTCCCACGCGTTCACCGGACCGTAAAGCGCCGCGACCTGGCCGAAGAACCGCACCAGTCGGTCGTTCAGGTTTCCCTCCAGGCCGCGCTGAAAGCTGATATGCATGTAGACCAGGCGGGGATCGTCTCGGCGGACTAAGCGGCCGTCCGCGGGCTCGACGCGGTTGGGCGGACCCGGCTGTTTGAGGAAGCGATCCTTGGCGAAACGCACTGTGGCGCCCCATCCCGAACTCTGCGATCGAACTTCGCCCGTTTGCTGGTTGATGTAGAGCTCGCGAGTTTGCACGCGGTCAAACGACTTGGGCTTTCCCTGCGCCGTTGTCGAGCGATTCTCGAAGTAGACTCCCTGAGCAAACTGCAAAGCTCGCAGTTGCACCTCTTGCTCACCTTGTTTGCTGGAATCGATTTGCGAGAAGTCGACGGGGCGATTGGTCCAGGCGTCGACCAAACCCGACATGCCGACGTATCGCAGCAGATCACCGTCCTTGGTACGCCGCGCCCCGTGGACCTCGACGTCTTCCTGAAACTGAACGCGTTCGCCGTCAAACACCATCGCCTTTTTCCACGTGATGCGAGTCGTCAGTCCCGTGGCGTCGGTGCGCGAGGACGGGAACTGGATTTCGCCGGCTCCATCGGCCCACACGCGCTGTTGCGGCTGGTCGAGGAAGAGCTGGTTTCCGGTGATCGACATTGCTCCGAGCCGCATGTTGGCGGGCTGTCCGAGCAACTTCACTTGATTGCGGTCGCGGCTCACCGAGCTGATCTGCAACTGTTCCCCGTCCATGTAGAACGGCGCGTCATCTTGTTCGGCGAGTTTGATTTGTCGCACGCGCAGTCCCTTGCGGACGGTAATGTCGTCGACGCGCATCTTCCTCCGCGCGTCATCGACAATCACACGCATCTCAATCTCGCCGCCGTCGACGGAGAATTTCCGCTCGTCTTTCTTCTTGTCCGGCGAGCGGGATGGCCCGGTCAGCGGAACGGCTCCGCCGCCGCCCTGCCCGTTCGACTCGCCGCGCGCGGCGTTTTCAAAGTGGATATCCAGTTTATTCGTTGAGCCTCCCATCTTCGGTGAGTCGAATTCGACTTCTCCGAAGGCCAGCAGCCGTTGTGGATGAACGTCGAATTTCGAGTCGCCCGCGTTGGCTTGAGCCACTCCGACTCCGCCAACGGTCAAGGCGGGTCGGGGCGTTTCTTTGATGTAGAGATGCAGGCGGTTCGCCGCGAAGTGTCCGGCGGCCCCCTCGTCGAGCGAGAGGGTCGCGTTTTCATAGAGCGAAATCACGCGGAGCTCGGCCTGCGGCTCGATTTCCAGCCGGCGACCCCACGTCGCCTCGAACGGCTGCGGCTCCTTCTTGCCCACCATTCCGCTGACTCGCCCCGGTCCCCCCGCATCCAACTCGCCGATCCGCCGACTGTTCAGGGGAATCTGGTAGGACAAATGAGGGGCGGTAATGTCCATGCCGTCGTATTGCAACTGGACACGATTGCGGTCCTCTAACTGGATGCGTCGTTCGATCACGTCGAACTGCAACCATTGGGCGCGAGCCGATCCGGACGATGAAGGAGCCGTAACGATGACGGGTTCGCCGCGGGCGACAATTCGCTTCAGCTTCATCGAGGCGTTGCCGTGGCCGTTGCCGCTCGCCGATCGATCGTCCGCCGCCGCCGCCGCGATCTTTGGGCTCGATTGGTCGGCCAGATGGAGTTCGAGAACTTGAGCGCTCAGCTGGTCGTTTGGTCCCGCAGCCGCCAGCCGCGTGACGTCGACGTTGTCGCGAAATGTGGCGACCCGTTTGGGGAAGTCGATGAATAGAGACCCGCTGCAGGTGATCCGCAGGTGCGACGCGGGTTGGTCGGAGCCGGCGTCCGCCAAGGGGAACGCGGCGCTGTCCGCTAGGGGAGCTTCGATGTAGTCGACGTTCAGCAACTCCAGCGACGACAACCCCGACAACGGATTCGACGATTCGGCTGACTTTGGGTTCGCGTCGCGATCGGTCTTCGGCCGCAATTGAATCGTCAAGTCGCGACCTTGGCCGTGAGCTCCGCCGTAGCGGAATCGGATCGGCTCGCGAGGCGGTGTTGTGATTCGCCGCTCGTCGATCTGTACATTCCGCGTCTCCAGACGCAGGGATTGGTCCGCTGGCGTCGACTGGGGAGTGCGAATGAGGACGTCGCCGAGCAGCCGTCCTTTCACGATCTTGCCCAGTCGGAATTTCGACAGGTTCATCGACCCGTCCGAGACCAGTTCGGCTCCGCCCGGAGCGTCAAGGATGATGGGGCGAATCGGATTTCCCTGCTCGTCGACCTCTCGGAAGAAGACGATGGAGACGGGGTTGAGACTCATGGCTCCGTCTTCACCCGTCGAGTAGTCCTGGAACAGGAACACGCCGCCCTTGGTTTCAATCGCCTTGCAGTCGCTCTGCGCTTGCCACGCGTCGGCGGCGAACAGCGGGCGAATGTTAATGCGCGGGGCGACGATCTCCGTTACGATGTCAGTCACTGGACCAACACGAATCGGCTCAGGTTCGATCCAAGGGACGGCCAGCAGCGCATAGGCCCAGTAGGCGGCCGTCGTAGCGGCTAAGGTCAGTCCGACTCGAAGTAGTTTGCCCATGAAGAGTTCTCAGCCGTCGCGCGGGCGGAAGCGGTTCGCTCAACGCCGCGCCGCCTGCGTTAGTCATAGGACCGCAGCAGGTCCTCCCACTGACCTTTCGCCTGAAGGATCTTTTCAATCGTCTCTCGCACGGCTCCCTCGCCGCCGCGCTTCTTCGTCACGTACTTCGCGGCGGCCGCAACTTCGTCGACCGCATCCGCCACGGCCACGCCGAGACCGACAGCGCGAATCACCGGCAAGTCCGGCAAGTCATCGCCGATGTAGCAGACTTGCTCGGGCGCGAGGCCTTGCGACTCGATCATCTCCAACGCGGTCGGCAACTTGTTTTCAAATCCCTGCCGCACCATCTCGACGTCCAACTCAGCCGCGCGAACCTTGACGATGTGCGAGTTGCGAGCGGTCAGTATCCCAATGGCATACCCGGCCCGTTTCCACAGCCGGATTCCCAAGCCGTCGCGAATGTTGAACTGTTTCGCCTCGATCCCCTGGTTGTCGTAGATGATTCCACCATTGGTGAGCACACCATCAACATCGGACAGGATGAGTTCAATCTGGCGGAAAACAGAGTCGAGTTTCATTTGCGCTGGGACCCTTCGCTCGGTTTGATAAACGCTAGGGATGTTGCCGGCGCCGGTGATTTCGATCGATTCGATTGTGATGGATCGGTCGGTCGTTGCTCACCAACTACGTCCGTGATGTCGACGAGTCCAACGGCGACGCCTTGTTCGTCCAGCACGGGTAACTCGCTTATTCGCTGCTGTTCGAGAATGTCGATGGCGCTTGGCAAGGGAGTCTTGCTGCGTACGGAAATCGGATCGCGCGTCATGACGTTGGCGATCGGTTCGTCGAGCGCATCCCACTGGCGGTTGGAAAGTAGTCTCACCAGGTCGCTGTCGGTAAAGATTCCAGTCAGCCGACCAGAGCTGTCGGTCAACATAACAGCTCCGCTACGGCGTCCCCGGTCGTTGTGTTCGCTGAGGATACGGCGGATGCTCTGCTTGTCCTCCGCGACTCGGCAAGATTCGAGCCCGCGCATCACGTCGTCCACAGTCGCCAGTTTTCGACCCAGGCTGCCACCCGGATGAAACTGAGCGAAGTCCGTGGGCGCGAATCCCCGCGTACGGCTGAGCACCAGCGCCAGCGCGTCTCCGATCGCCAGCATTGCCGTCGTACTCGTCGTCGGCGCCAGCCCCAAGTGGCACGCCTCGCGAAGTTCGCCAAGCGGCACGACAACATCCGCTGCTCGACCCAACGCGCTGCCGTCCGTCTTGGTGATCGCCACAATCTCGACGCTGCGGTCCTTGAGCGACGAGACGAGGCGCACCACCTCTTCGGTTTCGCCGCTGAATGACAGCACGATGACCACGTCGCCGTCGGCGATGCTGCCGAGATCGCCGTGGATGGCCTCGGCCGGGTGAACGAACAAGCTCGGTGTTCCGGTCGACGCTAGCGTCGCCGAAATTTTTCCGCCGATGTGTCCGGCCTTGCCCATTCCCGAGACGACGACTCGTCCCCGGCAGGCGAGCACAGTCCGCACCGCATCAAAGAATGTGGCGGGCAGGTTGCTCGCCAACGCATCGAGCGCTTCGGCTTCGGTGCGCAACACATCCTGCGCGAATCTCAGCTGTTCAAATCGGTTGAATTCGGCGGGGCGAAGGGCGTCCGTGCTCATGACACGTCATCCTTGACGTGAGTATCGGCGGGAGTTCAGCAGCGGGAGTTCAGCGGCGGGATTGTAGTCGCGACAGTCCAATTCGGCAACCGAAACTACGCCACGATCGACCTCCCGGTTCAGCCTGATCGCCACACCGGGACAACAAGTCTGCAAGCGGTGGCGATCTGGGTGGATTGGGAAGTCGTTGCGCTGTTCCGGATTCAGTGGATCCAGTGGATTCAGTGTTAGACGACGGCGGCTCGCATCTTGGAAGCGTTGCCGGCCTGACCGAACTCAGTCATCCGTGAGACGCAGACCGCCCTCATCGCCGCCCGCGCCGGTTTCAGGTAGGCCCGCGGATCGAATTCCGCCAGATCCTCCGACAACACCTTGCGGATCGCCCCGGTGATCGCCAAGCGATTGTCCGTGTCGACGTTAATCTTCCGCACGCCGTTTTTGATGCCCCGCTTAATTTCACTAACCGGCACACCGTACGTTTGCGGCATCTTGCCGCCGTGCGCGTTAATGATGTCCTGGAGTTCTTGCGGGACAGACGAACTGCCGTGCATCACCAGGTGGGTGTTGGGCAGCTCGCGATGAATCTCTTCAATCCGATCCATGGCGAGCACATCGCCGTCGGGCTTGCGAGTGAACTTGTAGGCGCCGTGGCTCGTGCCGATCGCCACGGCCAGCGCGTCGACATTGGTGTCGGCGACGAACCGCTTGGCTTCGTCCGGGTCGGTGAGCAACTGGTCCTGCGACAATTGCCCCTCCGCGCCGTGACCGTCCTCCTTGTCGCCCATGCCCGTTTCGAGTGAACCGAGACAGCCGAGTTCTCCCTCAACGGAAACGCCCTGCGCGTGCGCGCGTTTGACGACTTCCGCCGTGACTCCCACGTTGTAGTCGTAGTCGGCCGGAGTCTTGCCGTCGGCTTCCAGCGAACCGTCCATCATCACCGACGTGAATCCGTTCTCGATCGCGCTCATGCAAGTCTCGACGCTGTTGCCGTGATCTTGATGCATGGTGATCGGAATGTGCGGGTACAGCTCCACAGCCGCCAACATTAAGTGCCGCAAATAAGCGTCTTGTGAATAAGACCGAGCTCCTCGCGAAGCCTGCACGATGACTGGTGAATCCGTCTCCTCGGCCGCCTCCATAATGGCCTGGATTTGCTCCATGTTGTTGACATTGAACGCCGCCACTCCGTAGTCGTTCTCGGCTGCATGATCGAGCAACACTCGCAGGGGCACCAGCGCCATCGCATTCTCCTCACGTGAAACAATTGCCTGAAAGCCTCACCGCCGATTATCGTGAGAAGCGGGAGTATCGACAATCCCTTTGTTGTTACGTAGTGGACTTCGCCAGAAGTCCGGCCGGTCGATTTCAACAGACGAAGGGCCGGCAAATCCACTCGCGGCGCATTTCGTTGAGGACGCCCCGACAGACAGCTCGGCACCGGGGCCAACTCGACGAGACAGTTCAATCGTCAGCCGGACCTCTGGGCCCCTGCTAATGCGGAATTCTAATCCGTTAGCTGGCGGTTACGGGGTGCATCCTCCGCCAGCGAGAAAAGCTCAGAGTGTTGAGTCTGAGCCAAGCGAATCAGATAGACGATCTGCTGCTGGTCGTTCGGTGTGAACATTTGACCGCCGGCGCCGGCAATTTCATTCGCCGTCAACGCGAGAGTTTCTCCCGGAGCCAGCTGCGCGCTGAATTGCAACTCGTCCAAGTCTCTTCGCTGTCGCTTTGACTTGAGCTGCCACGCGCCGTCCTGACCAGCCCAGCTCTGCTTCAACTGCCCGTACAAGATGCCCGGCGAAACAGACAGGTTGACGCCGTCTCCATCCCACTTGGGGCGGACGCGCAGCACGCATTGAGCCTGTGGCAACGTTTCGCCCCGCAGCGCGTCATTGTCGCGGCGGAGCACGACGAACTCAGGGTGAGTCGCGCCGACCGGCAGCTCCTTCTCCTTGCCCTCGCGGGTTCGGACCATCGTCACCCGAACGCGACTCGTCACGTTGAGCGGATCGTCCTCAGCAGGCTGGCGACTCTCGGCTATCAACGTGTCGAGGACCGTCGGCAACTTGACGCCCAGCCGTCCGCAACGCATGCCGTTGTCGTTGAGTCGTTTTCGTGTGGCCGCCGGCAAGTGCTGCTCGTCGGTCGCTTGCCAGACTTCGGCGAGCAACTCGCTGGGACGATCGACCGTGATCTGCGCGACCTCCAAGACCAGCCCATTGCTTCCCAACGTCGATGTCGGCAACTGCAAAGCCTGCTCAAACGCATCATCCGCGCCGCGATTGCCCGACCACGAAGCGCAGCCGGCGACTGCTAGCACGATGACGACAGAGAAAAACCGTGATACAGGCCACATTTGTCTACGACCGCCGCGAGGAAAGGGGCGGGGACATTACAGGAGCAGCGACAACCGGACAAGACGAAATGCAACAGATCCAAAGCCGCAGTAGGTCCTGCCTGCCGGGCAGGACTTCGCGACGAAGTCGCGACAAGGGCGCTCCACTTGAAGGGCGACGATTTATTCCTGCTCTCGCCCGCTCTTGACGGGCCTGGAGACCCGTCCTACTTGCACTTGCTCGAGTTTACGGAGGGATTGATTGGCAGCAGTTTTGGACGGCGGATTCGTCGGCCGAAGATCTCTCCGTAGGCGAATTGCATTTGCGCGAAGTCGAGTTTGAGAAACTGATAGAGCATTTCGGGAGGTTGGAGAGCCAGCCATTTGCGAGCCAGCGCGGCCATCTCGTCGTCGTACTCTTTCTGCGAATGCGTGTGGGCGTAGCAGCGGCCCGAATGACGGCGGAGGTCTCCGTTGAAGTCCGGGCTGATGTGCCAGAGTTCGTGGAAGATGGTGACCAACTTCTCGAGGAAGTCGACTTCCATGAACCGCGGCAAGTAGAAGGTGAGCAAATACATCATCTCGCGACGGTTTTCGTCAACGACCGTTTCAACTCCGTATTGTTGTCCGTGGTAGACGGCCGTTTCAGCTCCGTCTTCGAACTTCATCGGAGTCAAGGCTGCGTAGAGACCGTGCAAAACCGGTTTGCGCGATTGAGAGACGGTGACGAGCACTTGGTCGATGTCGATGTGTCGCAGCTCGGGGAGCCGCCGGGTCACATCGCGGCAGAGACGTTCCATCGCGGCGGTGAAATCAAAGCCGCCCGGCGGTGGCTGGTAGGTCGATTTTCGGCGGCTCCGCATAACCGACCTCCGTGGCGGTTGCGGACTTGAGCAACGCGAGATCGCGAGATCTACTCTTCGCTCTTCGCTTCACCTTCGTCCTGATCGTCCGCATCGTCGCCATCAGCTGAGCCTTCAGCGGCGGTAGTTTCGTCGGTCGAATCAACTGCGCTCTCATCATCAGCGTCGTCTTCAGCGCTGATGGTCTCATCGACGGCGTCGTCATCTTCCTCCTCGTCAAACGACGGCCTCTCGCTCGACTCATTCACGCGATCGTGTTGACCGACAAATTCGAGGATAGCTTTTTGGCCGGCGTCGCCAAGCCGGAAACTCGGCAAGCGGAGCACGCGGGTGTAGCCGCCGGGGCGATCGGCGAACCGCGGTGCGATTTCGTCAAACAAGACGCGGACAGCTTCGTTATCGCCTAATAGTTGCAGGGCTCGTCGGCGGGCGGCGAGCGTGGGGGCGATCGCCTGGTTCCACTGCTGCCACTGTTCGCTTTGCCGCCACTGTTTCCACTCTTCGCTACCGCGCTCGGCGCCCGTCTCAAACTGAGCGGCGTTGTCGGAGTGTTCGAGTGAGCGACGCGCGATGGTCACGCACTTCTCGACGAGCGACCGAACTTCCTTGGCTTTGTGCAAGGTGGTGACGACACGACCCTTGACGGCGGGCGGATTGGGATCGAATTCGGCGTCCCGTTCGGTGAGGATCAAACTACTCGCCAAATTGCGCATCATGGCTTTGCGATGGCTGCTGGAGCGTCCGAGGCGTCGACCGCGTTTTCGATGTCGCATGGGATTAACGTCTCGTGTTCAGTGGAATGAGGATGCCCTGGCGGACGGACCCGACCCGGCGTCCCGCTCACCTGGCCGTCGGCGCGGGGGGGACTCGCATCCCTAAGTGCAGTCCAAGTTCCGTCAGTTTTTCTCGCACTTCCGTGAGCGTTGTTTCACCGAAGTTGCGAACCTCCAACAGCTGATCTTCCGATCGTTGGACCAGGTCGCGGACGGTGTTGATATTCTCGGATTCGAGACAATTGCTGGCGCGGACGGACAAGTTGAGTTCAGCGAGGCTGAGGTTCAACTTTTTTTCCAGCACGGCGTCGCCGCCCGCGTTGCTCTGCTTGGCGGGTGAGTGGACCCGCGAACCCAACTCGCTGTATTGGACGAACGGGTTGAGGTGTTTGCGGAAGATCTTGGCTGCTTCGACGACAGCCATTTCCGGATTCACCGAACCGTCGGACCAGATTTCGAGCGTCAGCTTGTCGTAGTTTGTCTTTTGACCGACACGCGTCTCTTCGGTGTCGAAACGGACTCGGGTAATCGGGCTGAAGACGGCGTCGATGGGAATGATGCCGATTTCGTGATCGCCCGTGCTGTGCTCCGTGGCGGGAACGTAACCGCGGCCGTTCTCAACAACCATCTCCATCATGAAGGGAACGTCGTCGGTGAGAGTCGCGATCACGTGGTCGGGATTGATGATTTCGACATCGGCGTCGCCTTGCACATCGGAGCCGGTGATGGGTCCAGCTTCGCTTTTCTCAATCGTGATGACTTTGGTTTGGTCAGTGTGGTTTTTAACGACGAGCGCTTTAACGTTGAGCACGATGTCGGTGACGTCTTCGCGGACGCCGGGGATCGTCGTGAATTCGTGCTGCGCGCCGCGGATTTTGATTTGCGTGACCGCGCTGCCTTCGAGGCTGGAAAGCAGGATGCGACGCAGGCTATTGCCGACGGTCACACCGAAGCCGCGCTCAAATGGCTCAGCTATGAACTTTCCGTAGGTGCTGGAAAGCGAATCCTGGTCGCACTCGACCACGCTGGGCAGTTCCAGTCCGCGCCATCGAATATGCATCATTGCCTCCGTAGAAACCGGGGAATCGGTCGCCGCGAATCGTCGACCGCATATCGCTTGATTTGAGGAGTAGGGCGTTAGACGCGTCGCTTCTTGCGAGGCCGGCAGCCGTTGTGCGGGATCGGCGTGGCGTCCTCAATCAGCTTGACGTTGAGTCCAGCTGATTGCAGCGCCGTAATCGCGCTCTCACGACCCGAGCCGGGGCCTTTAACTTGCACCTCGACTTCACGGACACCAAATTTGGCGGCTTTCTCCGCAGCTTGTTGAGCTGCGCATTGGCCGGCGAACGGCGTACTCTTCCGAGAACCCTTAAAGCCGCACGTTCCCGCGCTGGCCCAGCAAAGGGTGTCGCCCTTGGTGTCGGTAATCGTTACCGTCGTATTGTTGAAGGTCGCTTTGATGTGCGCGACGGCGACTGTTACGTTGCGTCGAGCACGTCGTCGTTTGGTTTTCGCCACGGGGACGAACTCCTGACAGCGGGGGAAAGTGGATTAGCGAAGGTCTTTGACGCCCTTTTTGCCGGCCACCGTTTTCTTGGGGCCTTTGCGAGTGCGAGCGTTGGTGCGGGTTCGTTGACCGCGGACCGGCAAGCCGACGCGGTGACGAATTCCCCGATAGCATTTGATGTCGCGGAGTCGAGTGATGCTCTGTTGCAATTGTCGCCGCAGAGGTCCCTCGACCGTGTAGTCGCGCTCCAGCAGCGCCGCCAATCGGCCGAGTTCATCTTCGGCCAAGTCGCGCGCCTTGGTCGTCGGATCGATGCCCGCTTTGCGGCACAAATCGCGCGCCGTTCGCTCCCCGACCCCATACAAGTAGGTCAGTGAAACCGAAGTGGCTTTGTCGTTCGGGATGTCCACACCGAGGAGACGCGGCATCGATTCTCAACTCCAGTTAACAAGGAAACTCGCCATGCGTTACCGAGTCGCCGGGCAGGGGATCTGTTCAGCCCTGTCGTTGCTTGTGACGCGGATTGCTGCACACCACATAGGTGCGGCCTTTCCGCTTCACGATCTTGCAGTTTTCACAGATTCGTTTAACGCTTGCCCGGACTTTCATGACGGTGCTCTCGGAAATGTTGCAAAGCGACTGAGTATATGCTTTCTAATCCGGATCCCACAAGGGCCATACGGGGAAAATGGGCGGCTTGGCGGAGGACAGGGGCTCTGGCGAATTGGTTCGCCCCATGCGCCGGCCACCCACCCCGGCGGCGGAGGGAACGGCATGTGTCTAGGGCCCGCTTTCCAATTGGCTGATGGCCGCCTTGATGCGGGAAAACACGTCCGCGGCCGGACCCTCCCCGTCGACGACTCGCAGCAGACCGCGCTCGCGGTAGAAGTCGAGCACCGGGCGGGTCTGATCGGCGTAAACTTGCTGCCGCGCCATGATTGTTTCGTAATTGTCGTCGTCGCGACTCTCCGTCTCCGCTCGCTTCAAAAGCCGCCCGACAATCGTCTCGCGGTCGATATCGAGTTCAATCACGACGTCGAGCGGCGTGTCGGCCTGCTGCAGGCTGTCGTGCAGCGCCTGCGCCTGCTCAACCGTGCGGGGGAATCCGTCGAGTAGCCAGCCCCGGTGGCAATCGGATTCCTGCATCCGGCTGAAAACCATGCGGATCACCAACTCATCCGGTACAAGGTTCCCGTCCGCCATGTACTCGTTCGCGGCTCGACCAATCTCCGTCCCCAGTCGGATCGATTCGCGAAGCAGTTCGCCCGTGGAGAGATGCGGTACGTCGAGCATGTCGACTAGTAGCCGCGATTGCGTCCCCTTTCCGGCGCCTGGCGGGCCGACCAACACAATTCGCATGATCCTTCCTCCGCCAACCTGAGATGTGGTGCAACCCCGCTAAGACTCGAGAAGTCCTGAGTAGTTTCGCATCACCAGATGGCTGTCGATCTTCTGCACCAAATCGAACGCGACGCTCACAGCGATTAACAACCCTGTGCCGCCGTAAAAACTGGCCACGGTAAAGTCGACGCCCAACGAGGCCGAGACAATTGTCGGCACGATCGCCACCACGGCCAGGAAACCGGCGCCCACGTAGGTGATTCGCGTCATTACCTTTTCCAGGTAGTCCTCGGTTCGCTTACCCGGACGGTAGCCCGGGATGAACGTTCCGTTGTCCTTCAGGTTCTCGGCCATCTCCTTGGGGTTGAAGGTGATCGCCGTCCAGAAATAGCAGAAGAAGTAGATCATGCCGACATACAGCAAGTTGTACGTCAGCGAGACGCCACTGCTGAGCATGGGCGAGATCGTGCGGAGCACTCCGCTGCCCGTGTAGTCGGCGAGCAATCGCACTCCCAGCCCGGGAATCATCAACAGGCTGCTGGCGAAGATGATCGGCATCACACCGGCTTGATTGAGTCGCAGCGGCAACGAAGCTCGATTGCCGCCGTACACTCGCCGGCCGCGGACGTGTTTGGCGCTCTGGACGGGAATCCGCCGCTGTCCCTGTGTGATGAAGACGACTCCCACCACGACAGCGACAAACAGAAACACCAGCACCACCATCGTCTCGACGCCGACTGTTCCCGTTCCCAACCCCACCAACTCGAACTCGGCGTTGTTGATCAACTGGCTCATCGCACCCGGCATTTGGGCGAGGATGCCGGCCATGATCAACAGGCTGATCCCGTTGCCAATCCCGAACTCGTCAATCTGTTCACCCAGCCACATCAGGAAGATCGTGCCGCAAGTCATCGTCAGTACGGCGGTCATCATCCAGCCGAAGCTGAGCGTCCCGGCGTCGTTCATAAACGCCGGCGACACCATGCTGAGTCCTTCCCGCGGAATCGGCATGATGTAGAACTTGACGTACAGATAGGATTGCACCAGGCACAGCGCCACCGTCAGGTAGCGAGTGTATTCGTTGATTTTCTTCCGCCCCGTCTCGCCTTCCTTGCGGAGGTCTTCGATCGGTTTCCAGACAGTCCCGAGCAGCTGGAAGATGATCGAGGCCGAGATATACGGCATGATGCCGAGGCCGAAGATGGTCGCTTGGCGGAGGTCGCTGGCGGCGAACAACGCGGCGTGCTCAATCACCTGCCCAAATGTGGACGTACTAGCCCCTTGGCCGAGTTGTTCCTGGTTGACGACCGGCAACGGAATATGCCATCCGATGCGATAGATGGCCAGGAAGGTGAGCGTGCGCAGGATCTTCGTACGAAGTTCGGGGATCGCGAAAACGACGCGAATCTTCTCAAACATGTGAGCAATCCGTCCTGGGTGTGGGCGGCGTTGGTCTTCCGGGACCTCCAAAAGCAGCTTCAGTCACTACTCTTCGGTCGCCTCAGGTGGGCTGGATTGTTGAGCTTTGTTTTTGCGGGACTTCTTCTGTTTCTCGGCGACCGGGGTCTTGCCGGCGAGCACCAGAGTTTTTCCGCCCGCTTGTTCGATCTTCTCTTTGGCGGACTTGCTGAAACGATGAGCCGAGACGGTCAACTTCTTCGTCAGCTCGCCATCCCCCAGAATCTTGAGTTCATCGTAGCGGCGTTTCGCCAACGATCGCTCGCGGAGATTCTCGGGAGTCACCTCTTCGCCCGCTTCGTACGCTTCCTCCAACTGACTGACGTTGACGGAGGCGATGGTCAGCGCGAACTTATTGTTGAAACCGCGTTTGGGAACGCGCCGCACGAGCGGCATGGCTCCGCCCTGGAACACAGCCAGACGCGAGTACCCGGCGCGGGACTTCTGTCCCTTGTGGCCGCGGCCGGCCGTCTTGCCGAGCCCCGAACCGGTGCCGCGGCCGATCCGCCGCCGCTTCTTCCGTTTCGGTAGGTTGCGATGGACGTCGTCGAGATTCATGACAGAGAAACTCCTCGCAGCCGCTCCACGTCTTGGGCCGTGCGCAACTTTTGCATGGCGTCGAGGGTGGCTTTGATCAGCGTAACTGGATTGTTGGTGCCAAAACTCTTGGTGAGGATATCCGTGATGCCAGCCGATTCGCAGACGGCGCGAACGGCGGCTCCGGCGATCACGCCCGTACCGGGGCCGGCGGGGACGAGCTTCACGCGGGCCGCGCCAAAACGGCCATCGACTTCGTGGGGAATTGTTCCGTTGACGACCGGGATGGTCACCATTTCGCGCGACGCTTGCTTGGTCGCTTTCTCGACGCTGGGGGGCACTTCGTTCGCCTTGCCGTAACCCCAGCCGACGCGGCCCTTGCCGTCGCCGACGACGACCATGGCGGCGAAGCTAAAGCGGCGGCCGCCTTTGACAACAGCGGCGCAGCGCTTGATCTTCACAACGCGATCGATGTATTCCCCGCGGGATTGGTCAGTAGCCACTGGAAAGCGACCCCCTTGTACCTCGTTGATGGACTGATTTTGGCGGCAATCTCGCTAAAAACTCAAGCCCGCTTCTCGGGCGGCGTCGGCCAATGCGGCGACTCGCCCATGATATCGAGCGTGCCCCCGGTCGAATCGAACCGACTTGATTCCGGCGGCGAGCGCTTTCTCGGCGATCGCCTTGCCGACCAGGGCGGCCGCGTCTTTGTTGCCGCCGTAGGTGATCGTCTCCCGCAAGCCCTTGTCGCGCGTGCTGGCCGACGCCAGCGTCACGCCACGGTCGTCATCGACCAGCTGACAGGCCATATTGTAGTGGCTGCGAGTGACGCACAATCGCGGCTGATCCGCGTCGCCCTGCGTTTTCTTACGGCTGTGGCGCCGCCGGCGCAACCGCTGCTTATTGATCAACTTACGTTTTTTCACGAGTCTTCTCCGCCGCGTGGTGTGGCCAACTTACGTGGCCGCCTTACCAGGTTTGATCTTCACGTGCTCGCCATCGTAACGGATGCCTTTTCCCTTGTAGGGCTCCGGCTTCCGCACAGCTCGCACTTCCGCCGCGAACTGCCCCACCTGCTGTTTATCACATCCCTTGACCAGGACGTGGGTCTGATCGGGGCAGGAGACATCGAGCCCCTGCGGAATGGTCTTCTTCACTTCGTTGGCGAAGCCGACCCGCAGGCTCAACTCATCGCCTTCCACGGAACCGAGGTACCCGACGCCGACGATTTCGAGTTTCTTTTCGTAGCCGTTCTTGACGCCGATGATCATGTTGTTGATCAGCGAGCGGGTGAGGCCGTGAAAGGCTCGCGACTGGCGATCGTCAGCGGCCGAGACAACGACCGTTTTGCCGTCGCCGGCGACTTCGATCGTGACTTCCGGTCGCGTGTTGTAATCCAGCTTCCCTTTGGGCCCTTCGACGGTGACCGCCTGGCCCTGGACGGAGACTTTGACTCCATCGAGCACGGGAATCGGTTTTTTTCCAATACGGGACATCGTCGTTGCTCCGAGGCTGGCTCCGGTCCGCCGATGGGCCGGGGGCCGCCGCTGTTGGCTTACCAGACTTCACACAAGACTTCACCGCCGACGCCGCGCTGCCGCGCTTCGCGATCGCTGAGCACGCCGCGACTGGTGCTGACGATGGTGATGCCGAGTCCATTGAGGATGGGTTTGAGATCTTTGGCGCGGCTATAAGTTCGCCGGCCCGGTTTGCTGATGCGCTGCAGATGCTGAATCACGCGTTCGCCATTGGGACCGTACTTGAGTTCAATCCGCAGAGACTTGACAGGCTCCTCGGACTCAAACTCACTCCAATCCCAGATGTAGCCTTCGCGCTTCAGGGCGTCCGCCACGCCGCGTTTGACTTTGGAGATGGGCATGTCGACATGTGAACGTTCGATGCGCACCGCATTGCGGATGCGAGTCAACATGTCGGCGATAGGATCGGTCATCATGGTGGAACGGGTCCTCTTACCAACTCGCCTTACGGACACCAGGGATCACGCCCTGATCGGCTAACTTGCGAAAACAGATACGGCAGATGCCGAATTTGCGGTACACCGCGCGGGGCCTCCCACACAATTGGCATCTTCGCTCACTGCGAGACGAATACTTCGGCTCACGCTTCGCTTTAGCTATTTTCGATTTACTCGCCACAACGGACTCTACTTTAGAGAGGAAACAAATTAGGCGGCTTCGACATCGGATTCTCGCTGGAACGGGAAACCGAATTCACGAAGTAACTCGCGGGCTTCGTCGTTGTTATCCGCCGTCGTGCAGAGCGTGATGTTCATGCCCTGAATCAGCGGGTACTTATCGGGATTCAATTCGGGAAACACCAGTTGCTCGGTGAGACCCATGCTGTAGTTGCCATTTCCATCGAACGCTTTGGGATTGAGTCCGCGGAAGTCGCGAACACGCGGCAGCACCAAGGCGATCAAGCGGTCGAGGAACTCGTACATCCGCTGCCGCCGCAGGGTGACTTTGCAGCCGATCGACATCTCTTCGCGGAGCCGGAATCCGGCGATCGCCTTGCGAGATCGCGTCACGATCGGCTTTTGTCCGGTCACCAACGTCATCGCGTCGATCGCGTACTCGAGATGCTTCTTGTCGTTGATGGCCGACCCGACTCCCATGTTCACGGAGATCTTTTCGAGTCGCGGCAACGACAGGCGATTCTTCCTGCCCAACCGTTCGGCGAGGGCCGGCAAGATTTCGTTCTCGTATTTTTCTTGTAATCGCGGGGCCATGATCGGCTCGTATTTCGCTGAGTTCGCTTGATTTGGTTTCGGTTTGTTTCGCTGCGATTCGTCTAGCCGCGGTTGCGGGGAGGCGAGATGGCGCCCTGACCGGCTCCGCACTTTTTGCAAAAACGCTCTTTCGATCCGTCGTCCAGCTGCCGCCGTCCCGATCGCGACGCCGCCCCGCAGGAGGGGCAAACCAACATCACGTTCGAAATCCGCACGGGCATCTCTTTGGACAGTCGGCCGCCCTGGGGGTTGCGCTGGCTGCGGCGAATGTGCTTGTAAACACGATTCACCGATTCGACGATGACCTTGCCGGCTTCGCGATCGATGCTGAGCACTTTGCCTTCGACGCCCTTGTCGTCGCCGGCCATCACTTTGACGGTGTCATTCACTTTGATATTCATAGCGGTCGCCTCCGTTAAACGACCTCGCTGGCCAGGCTGACGATCTTCATGAAACTGCGTTCACGGAGCTCGCGAGCCACGGCGCCAAAAATACGCGTGCCGCGGGGGTTCTTCTCGGTGTCGATAATGACCACCGCGTTGCTGTCGAAGCGGATGTAACTGCCGTCGTCGCGGCGCGTCGGTTGTTTGCAGCGAACGATGACCGCGCGACAGACGGTCTTCTTCTTGATTTCACTACCCGGAATGACGCTCTTCACGCTGACGACGATGATATCGCCCAACCCGGCGGTGCGGCGTTTGGAGCCCCCCAGCACTTTGATGCACTGGACCTCCTTCGCGCCGGTATTGTCGGCCACGGCTAACCGTGTTTCCTGTTGAATCATGGCGTCTTATCCTTCATCTCCCTGGTCAGTCTGGCCTTGATCCGCTTTGCGGGCTGCTCGCAGCGCGGCCACGTCGACCGCCGTGCTCTTCTCAACCACGCGGACCAAGTCCCAACGCTTTTGCTTCGACCGAGGGACGGACTCGATAATCTCGACCGTGTCACCCAACCCCGATTCATTCTCCGGATCGTGCGCGTAGCAGATCGTTCTGCGGCGAACGTACTTCTTGTACTTCGGGTGGCGGACGAGGCGGGGGATTTCGACGCGCCGCGTCTTGTCCATCTTGTCGCTGGTCACTACGCCGATGGCGACTCGTTTAGGCATGGTTGGTCGATCCGACTAGCAAAAGTTTCAAACGTTTTCGTATTTCCCGACCGCTCAGCTGGCCGCCGCCGCTTTGGCGGCGATCTCCCGTTCGCGCCGCACCGATTTGATGCGGGCGATCAACCGCCGCTGCCGCTTCATCTCCGCCGCCGCGTTGGATGGCTCGGACTGAGCTTGAATCCGCATGCGGAACAAAATCTTGCAAGTATCCTCGAGCGTCAAACCCAATTGCTCGTCGCTCATTTCCCGCAGTTCGGCCGCCTTCATCGCTCCACTCTCCTAACTCAGATCAGTCGCCGTCGGACAAGCCGAACCGGGATGGGCATTTTATGAGCCAAGCGAGCGAAGCACACTTTGGCTTGATCTTCCGTCACTCCGCCGAGTTCGTAGAGCACGGTGCCGGGTCGAACGGACGCCACCCAGGCCTCCGGTTCTCCCTTGCCCTTGCCCATCCGCGTCTCCAACGGCGTCGAGGTGATCGATTTGTGGGGAAAAATCCGCACGTACAATCGCCCTTCGCCGCGCACATATTGTTGCGCCGCAACACGCCCGGCCTCGATCGTCTGGGCTTTGATCCACCCGCCTTGAAGGGCCTGTAGACCGTATTCACCGAAGACGACTTTGTTACCGCGAGTGGCGTTACCTTTTATAATTCCGCGCTGGCTTTTTCGGTGTTTGACCCGCTTCGGCATTAGCGCCATCGGTCTCTCCTTGCATACCTCGGTTGATCCAAACTTGGACGCCGATGTGTCCCTGTGCGGTTTTGGCTTCCGTGAATCCGTAGTCGATGTCCGCCTGCAGCGTGCTCAGCGGAATCGAGCCGGAAATCTGCTTTTCACAGCGAGCCATTTCGGCGCCGCCCAACCGACCGGCCAAGCGAATTTTGATTCCCTTGGCGCCGGCGTCCATCGTCTGCTCCATCGCCCGCTTCAAAGTGCGGCGGAAGCTGGAACGGCGAGACAGTTGTTGGGATATGTCTTCCGCGACCAGCTGCGCGTGCACTTCCGGTCGGGAAATCTCTTCGATCTTCAAATTGACGACGCGGCCGATCAACGCCTGCAAATCCTCCTGCAGCAACTCGACCTCCTGGCCCTTCTTGCCGATGATCACGCCGGGTCGAGCCACGTGGAGAACGACTTTGACTTCGTCCCGCGTCCGCTCGATTTCGATGCGGTCGATGCCCGCTCGACGATACTCGGCCTTGTCCGGGTTCTTCTTGATGAAGTCCCGAATCTTTTGATCCTCGATCAACAGCGCGGCGAAATCCTGCTTGGACGCGTACCACCGGCTCTTCCAGCCCAGCGTCACGCCCGTGCGATAACCGATAGGATTGACTTTTTGACCCACAATTAAACTCCGTCGAGTTCGTTGATGGTGGCGAGTGCGACGTGGATGTGCGCCGTTCGCTTCTTAATCACATACGCCATCCCGCGGGATCGCGGGCGAATGCGTTTGAACATCGGGCCGCCGTCGACGCGGGCGTCGACCACCACCAGTTGCTCCATGCTCACCGCCCGCCCGGCGTTCTGGTCGGGATCCTGAGCGTTCCCCAGCGCGCTGCGGAGAACTTTCTCCAACATCCGCGCGCCCCGGTTGGGTTGGTAGCGGAGGATGTCGAGCGCTTCGTCGGCGAATTTGCCGCGAATCATATTCGCCAGCGGCCGCACTTTGCGAGCGCTGATGCGTGCGTGTTTGTGTGAGGCGCGAAATGCCATGGTTTGCGATCCTCGTTCGGCCTGACGCCGGTCCTATTCTTCCGCTTACCGTTTGCCCCTGCCGCCGTGGCCGCGGAACGTTCGCGTGGGAGCAAACTCTCCCAGCTTGTGTCCCACCATGTCCTCGGTCACAAAGACTTTGATGTGGTTTTTGCCGTTGTGGACCATGAAGGTCGACCCGACGAATTCGGGAACGATCGTGCACGCGCGAGCCCAAGTCTTGATCGGGTCTTTGCGGCCCATCTCAGCCTGCCGTTGGACCTTCTTCCACACGCTGGGGTCAACGTAGGGGCCCTTCTTGCTCGACCTGCTCATAATCCAACGTCCTTCGTGAAAACTACTTCTTCAATCGCAGCTGTCCGTAACGCTTCGACCGCCGCCGGCGAACGATCGCTGCGTTCGACGGTTTGCGGCGTTTCCGCGTGGGACCGCCCTTCGCCGGAACGCCCGTCGGGCTCACCGGGTGCCGACCGCCCTTGGTGCGGCCTTCGCCGCCGCCGTGCGGGTGGTCGACCGGGTTCATCGCCGTGCCGCGGACGTGCGGGCGTCGGCCCAACCAACGCTTGCGGCCCGCCTTGCCCAGGCGAATCGCCATGTGCTCCGCGTTGCCGACCTTGCCGATCGTCGCCCGGCATCGCGAGGGGATTCGGCGAATCTCACCACTGGGCAGTGAGATCTGCGCCCAGTCCGCTTCGCGGGCGATCAGATTCGCCGACGAGCCTGCGCTGCGGCACATCACGCCGCCCCGGCCGGGCAACAACTCAATGTTGTGAATCGCCGTTCCCAAGGGAATGTGAGTCAGCGGCAGGCAGTTGCCGACACTCGGCGGCGCGTCCGGCCCGCTCTCCACACGGTCGCCCTTGGTGAGACCCTCGGGGGCCAGGATGTATCGTTTCTCGCCGTCGGTGTAGTGGAGCAAGGCGATGCGAGCCGACCGGTTCGGGTCGTACTGGATCGACGCCACCAGGCCGGTCACGCCGTCCTTGGTGCGGCGAAAGTCAATCACCCGGTAGCGGCGCTTGTGCCCGCCGCCTCGATGGCGGACGGTGATCTTGCCATGATTGTTGCGGCCGCCCGTCTTGGTCAGCGGGCGGAGCAACGACTTCTCGGGCTTGGCGCCTTCGGTCAGATCAGCGAAATCGCTGACGCTCGCCCCGCGGCGGCCCGCCGATGTCGGTTTGTAATATCGAATGCCCATGGGCTATCTCTCCCGGACGCTTCGTCCGTGAACGCTCCGTTTAGAAGAAATCAATCCGGTCTTCGTCGCTCAACGTCACAATCGCCTTCTTCCAGGCCTTGGTGCGGCCGAATCGGAAGCGGTAGCGGCGCGGCTTGCCTTTGCGGTTTTGAGTTCTCACCTTTTCCACGTCGACGTCAAACAACTGTTCGACCGCCGTTTTGATGTCGCTCTTGGTCGCCAACGGATTGACTTCAAAAGCGTACTGGTTGTTGCGCGTCGCCCGGTGCATCCCCTTCTCCGTCACCAGCGGACGAAGAATGATCTGATGGGGGGCGAGCGTCATCTTTGACTTCGCGCCTGTTTTTCTAGTTGCAACCATGACCATCTACCTTTCCCACTCGACCTCACCCGGCCGCTTGCTCCTTGAAGGCGTCGAGCGCCGCTTTGGTGACCAGAATTCTCCGCGGGCTGAGCAGCGCCAGGGCGTTCCAGTCGGCCACTGTCGACACATCGACTCGCTGGAGGTTGCGAGCGCTCTTGTAAACGTTGGCGTCGTGGTCGGCGGTCGACACCAGCGTGCTGACGCCGTCGAGCCCCAAGGATTTTAGCAGCCCGGCCATATCCTTGGTGCACGGCGCGTCGAACGACAAATCGTCGATGACGACGACTTGATCGTCTTGCAACTTGCTGACCGCGGCCATTCGCGTGGCCGCTTGCAACGCTTTCCGCGGCAGGCGATAGGAGAAATCTCGGGGCCGCTTGGCGAAAATGTGTCCGCCGCCCCGCCGCACGCCCGACCGCCGATGACCGGCGCGGGCGTTGCCCGTGCCCTTCTGGCGGTACATCTTCCGCGTCGAACCGGCCACCTCCGCGCGGCTCTTCGTCTTGAATGAGCCCTGTCGCTGGTTGGCTTGGTACATCACGACCGCCTCGTGCAACAACTGCTTGTTGACCGACGGCGCGATGGCGTCGAGATCGATCTCGTATGAGCCGACTTCGGCACCCGTCTTGTCGAATATTGGTAACGTCTTCATTACTTCAAACCTGGCGTTCGCTTTTACTTCTTGTTCGTTTCGCGAATCACAAGGAAGCCGCCATTGGGCCCCGGGACCGCGCCGCGGAGAATCAACAAGTTGTTCTCTTCGTCGACTTGGTAGACTTTGACGTTCCGCTGCGTGACCGTCGCGTTGCCGTACTGACCGGCCATCTTCTTGCCCTTGAACAGCCGACTCGGCGCGGCGCTCATGCCCGTGCCGCCCGCGTGCCGATGGACCTTCTTCACGCCGTGCGACGCCCGCTGGCCGGAGAAATTGTGCCGCTTCATCACACCGGCGAAGCCGCGACCCTTGCTGGTTCCCGTGACGTCCACCGAGGCGACCTCGGTAAGATTGCCGACGGTCACCTCTTGGCCCAACTCGTAACCGCTCGCCGACCCGCGCAATTCGCGGATGAACCGCTTCGGCTCACAGTCGGGTTTGGGAATGGCTTCGGCGCCGCCCGCGGCGCGCCGCTTGGATCGCTTGCTGCTGAGACTTGCGATGTGACCACGGACACTCGGTCCGGCTAACCGACGAGGCTTGTCAAGGAATCCCAGTTGAACCGCTTCGTAACCGTCCCGGTCCGATGTGCGGATCTGCGTGACGTGGCAAGGGCCCGCCTCGATCACCGTCACCGGGACGGCGTTCCCTTTTTCGTCGTACAATTGAGTCATCCCGACCTTCCGGCCGAGTATTCCTTTTGTCATCGGTCTGCCTTGTGGTCTGTCGCTCCCGGGTGGATGGAGACAAGTCGCTCCAACTTACCCGTCAAGCATCCGTACCATGCACTGTGCTCGCAATCTTGTTGCGCTATGCCATATTCTGTTGACGCGTATCTTTGTTACCGAGTCGACATCCTGCTAACGAGTCGACGCCTTGATCTTGATGTCCACGCCCGCCGGCAAGCTGAGCTTGTTCAATGCCTCGATCGTCTTCGCCGTCGCTTGAACAATGTCAATCAACCGCTTGTGCGTGCGGATCTCAAATTGCTGCCGCGCTTTCTTGTCGACATGCGGACCGGATAAAACCGTGTACCGCTCGATTCGCGTTGGCAATGGGATGGGACCGTGCACCTCGGAGTGGGTGCGCTTGGCCGTGTCCACAATCTCCTGGGCGCTCTGATCAAGTATCGCGTGATCATAAGCTTCCATTCGGATGCGAATCACTTCATGGGTTGCGGCCACAGCTGAAAACTCCGGAGTTGGTCCGAAAGAAGGTCGGGGTCCCCCCCGAGGCTTCAGAACTGGGCGGGAAATCGTCGATCTTACGTGTCGTTTTCCGAACCGTCAACCGCAAAGAAAAGAAAGCCGCCCGCCGTTTTGCACGATCCGATCCTTCCGATCGGACCGATGATCTCACTCGCCCAAGTGGCGTTTGAGGTCGGCTTCCGGAGCGGGCGCGTACGCCCACGGCTCCATCGAACAACCGGCTCGACCCTGGCTCAGGCTGCGCATCGCACTGGAGTACCCAAACAACTCCTTCAACGGCGCCTGAGCTTCGATCTGCGCGACGTTGTCGTGAGCATCCGTGCGGGAAATCACCGCTCGCCGCTGCTGCAAGTCGCCGACGAAGTCGCCCATGTACTCCTCCGGAGTGCTCACCTCCAGCTTCATGATCGGTTCGAGCAAAACCATGCCGCCTCCGCGCAACCCCTGCCGAAACGCCTCATTCACGGCCATTCGGAACGCCTGCTCGTCCGACACGTCCGCCCGGTACTCGGCGTCGACAATCGAAACGCGCAGTTTCATCAACGGAAAACCGGCAATCTCACCGCCGCCCCCGCCACACAACCGCAACTCCTCCATCACCACCTCAAGTAGCTCGGGAGGCAGCGCCTCGGGCGGAGCCTTGTACAGCGCGATCACTCCCGCCCCATCCGGATCGGGCTCAAAACTCAACTT
>JASMLW010000117.1 GCA_030748485.1 Pirellulaceae bacterium | reverse complement strand
TCGGCCGACCTGGCGGCGAAGATCGACGTCCTGCTGGGCCGAGACGCGGGGGTGCACGTTTTGCACAACGTCGTCGATGGTGAGGTGTTTGCTCCGGCTGATGATTCGACGACGGAGATTCAAAGCACGCGTCGCGCGCTTGGCGTCGGCGACGATGAAGCTGTGCTCGCTTTCTGCGGTGAACTTCGTCACAAGAAGGGGCTGCCGTTCTTGTTGTCTGCGCTCAACTTTGTCCGACAGCAGCGGCCGGTGCGCTTCCTGGTGATCGGTGATGTTCGGCCTCGCGAACGGGCTCATCTGGACGCCTTCGCCGCGGACCATCCCGAGTCGGGCGACCGGATCATCGTCACGGGGCGAGTCGACGATGCGAAAGAAATCGCCAGAATGCTGCGCGCCAGCGACGTCTTCCTGCAGCCTTCCGTTTGGGAAGGGCTGCCCAACGCGCTGTTGGAGGCGATGGCGTGCGGGTGCGTTTGTATTGCCAGCGACGCGGGGGGCATCCCCGAAGTGATTCGGCATGGAGAAGATGGATTCCTGTTGCCGATCGCCCAACTCGACAAACTCGGTCCAGCGATTCTCGAGGCGTTGGATCTAGATCCCCAGCAGCGGCGGGGCGTGCAACAGGCCGCGCGAAGGCGAATCGAAACGGCGTTTCATCCCGACAATGAGCGGAGCGCGCTGCAGTCGCTGCTCGACAGCGTGTTCTCAGTCGAGTAGCGGCAGTCGCGGGCCGCGAGCGAAAGCCGTTCGGCGTTTCCGCTATCCCGCCAGGTCTCGCCACGAATAGCGTTGTTCGGCGGCATAGATGACTCGATCATCGTCCTGCGACTGGAGTTCACCCAACGCCGTGTGGCTGTCGTCTCCGCGATTGACGGCGATGAGGTTGACGCCGCGGTCAAGTAGCTCCACCGCCAGCTGCTTGTAGCTGACGGCGGCGGCTCCGCGCTCGACCGGTGTCGAGAACAGTGTGGTCCCGCGGATGTTGCTGGTGATCACGTCGATCATCTGCGAGATGCCAGGGTCGTGCGCCTCCTGGGCGAGGAGGTTTCCCGTGATGCCGAGACTGCAGACGATCGCGTCGCAGTTTACGGTGGCGAACAGCATCTTGTGACTATCGTCCAGGCATTCGGCCACGAGATGCAGGTTCGTGTTCAACCGATCGATGACGGCAGCGGCCGACGCTACGACCGCGTCGCTGTTCGAGTCGGAATAGTCGGTGGCGAGCACAATCGCCAGGGCCGCCCCCGCGATGTTGGCGCGTTGGAACGTGTCTTCGCTCAAAACGGGTCCGCGAACGAAGACGACGTTGCTGAGCTTGAAGGGCAACGAATCGATGTCATCAGAGACAACGACGACCTCACGCCCCTGGTGGTGCGGATCGGCCTGTAACTCCTCGACCAACTTCATGACTCGATCACTCGAGGGGAAGTTGACGATCACAATGTGATTTGTGGTGACGACTGAACTCATGCCGCGCTGCTCCCGCAGTGCCAACTCCGCAATCGCATCGATCGCAAAGCCGATCAAGAACGTGAATGAACCGAGCCCTAAAAAGACAATAAAGACCAACGTGCCGATCCTGGCAAGCGTCGATTGCGCGTAAAAGTCACCGTATCCGATCGTCGTGACGGAGATAACGCTGTACCAAATGGCGTCATCGAAGGTGAGATCATCGTGTAGTGGGCCATCGCCGATGTAAAAGATAGTCGCGTTGCCCAAGAGGCTGATGATCAACAGGACGCAGGCTGCGCCAATGCCGGCGGCCTTGCGGCGGCGAACGAATCGTACGAGACGTAAGAAATTGATCATCAACGATTACCTGTCGCCGGACGCTAAAGTTTGAGGTCCGGATTGCTGCGGCGCTTCCATATGAACCCGTCGAGAATATAGTGGGTCACTTGGGGCGTCGCCAATAAGGGAACTAGCCAAACTTTCGTCAGATCCGACACTTCCAGCGACGATCCGAACAGCCATGCGCGCTCCTGCCAGATGGCTCGATCCCAAATGAGCTCCTCCAAATAGGCGAACAGCCAGACCGTCGCCACCAGCACGAACAGCAGTCGCAGCACACTCGTGGACGGCGTCCGCCGGTCGGCGGCGTCCTCGCCGTCTTCGCCGCTTGATTCGGCAAATCGCCTGCTCCGCTCGCTGCGCATGCACCAGAGGATCAGGGCGAAATACGGAACGCCGTGGATGATGACGTTCGTCACCGTGAAGGCGTAGTCTGAATTGAACGTGATGATCCCCACGTGCCAGCAGACGGCCGTCGTGGCTACGACAACATCCTTGCCCGGATTGGCTCTCCCCTGGCTCCATTGCCAGATCGCCTTGGCCGCGTAGGCGCCCAGCGCCAGCCAGTAGAGCGGAGCCATGCCATCGGCAACGATCGCCGGCGCAGCGACGAAGTCGTCTTCGAGGAACCACCAGAATCGCAGGGGCAAGTGAGCGTGCCAATAGACGAGCGGATAGATGGTGGCCAAGTAGATCGCCAAGGCATCGACCCACCTCTCCCAGCCAGCCGGCTCGCGCGCCTTCCCGCGGTACAAGACGACCCAGCCGTACTGCTGCCGAACAAAATGAAAAACGGCCATGTACGCAAGCACTCGCCAGAAGATCTGAGAGCTCTCCGAGTAGATCGCCGCGCCCAGCACCAACACGGCGATGGGTGCGCCGAAGTAAAGAAGCGGCCGCCGCACAATCTCCCGCTTGTCGAAGTAGACGCGGAACGCGGTCGTGTAGACGTGAGCCGCGTCGACTAGCAACACGAAAGAGACCCATGCCCATTCGGGCGTCTCGCTGTGCAAGAGGCCGGCGTGAGCGCCCCATGCGAGAAGCCCGAGCGAAAACAGCGCGCTGCCGAGAAAGACACTCAGATCCACTGGCGCTGAGAACAGCCACACGGGCGAGTTGCGCGGCCCGTCTTTGGGCGGGGCGTCGATCGCTGCGGTCATTAGACGGTCCGCTCCGTTTCTCGACCCAGTGACTCGAGCACATCCTCCGCTGCTCGCAATCCCCGGTAGAAAGCCTCTTCAAACAACGCGACGCCACTCAAGTCGCTATGGGCGAAGTGGATTCCCCGAAACGGCTGCGCCGCGCGTACGCGGTCGACACCGGAGATGAATCCCGGTTTGGGAAGAATCATGGCGTGGCCCCACCGCATGACGTCGACCCGTTCGGTGACTTCGCGGATGTTCTGATGGGGTCGCGACAGATCGGCGAGCGCGATCTCCGC
Source organism: Pirellulaceae bacterium (assembly GCA_030748485.1). Classification (GTDB taxonomy): domain Bacteria; phylum Planctomycetota; class Planctomycetia; order Pirellulales; family Pirellulaceae; genus JASMLW01. Next base: position 7,435 of record JASMLW010000117.1, on the reverse strand, counting down.
CCAACCTTCGCGGTCGACGTCGAGCAGACGTTGGCGAGCCGCCTTGGGGTCGGCGTCCGTGAGCGGATAGTAATAGGTCCAGATGGCCGGGCCGTAGTCCAGTCCGCGCTGATAGGTCGCCGCGACGTAACCGAGCCCCGGACTCTCGTAAATGACGTTGTCCCAGGCCAGCGGAAACCCCTCGCTGGTCGGCGCGCTCGCGAGATGCAAATTGACGACGGCCCACGAGCCGTACTCGAATGTGGCGACATGCGCTGGAGTCGATCGGCGATAGTCTTCAATCAGATACTTAGTGAGAAACTGCGGGGCGGCGAAGATGACGCGGCGACAACGGATGCCCCGGCGTTGCTTGCCGTCGGCCGAACAGGCGACGACGTCGATTTGCGATTTGTCTTCGCCGCGGCCAGGCCGCACGTCGGCCACGGCCCAACCCGCGTGAGCGAGGTCGCGAACCTCATTGTGCAAGTGGTCGATGATCCGACCGTTGCCCTCGGGCCAAGTGATAAAGGGTCGAGAATCCTCCGTTTCGCTCGACGTGCGCGAAGCGAAATAAAAGATGCCGGCCCAAGCGCTCGTCTGCTCGAGCCGCATGCCGTAATCGTCGCGGCATGCGTAGTCGGCATACCACCGTAAACGCGGCGATGAGAAGTTATGATCGTCCATCCACTGAGCCATCGAGACGGCGTCGAGCTGGAATGGCTCATCGTCGCGAGAACCATCCTCCAGAGGCAGTGTGAACGCCCGCTTGCCAGCCGAGTCGCGCCAGCGGACCCACTTCATGATCTCGTTGTGAAACGTCTCGAACTGTTGCTTGTCCGCGGCGTCAGCTCCCGCTTGCAGATAGAGGCCTTCGTACCAACTCCCCTTGTAGAAAACGCGTTCTTGCGGATACCTGGCGACCAGATGTTCGGCCGGGATCGGATCGCCCCGTTCGTCGACGCCTTCAAAACACTCCATTTCGTCAAACAGCTCGACCAGAGCGGGGTAGTCCTTCCGGGGAGCCGGCACGTAGTGGGCTCCCCAAGGAAAGCTGGCAACCGACGATGTTCCGCTGACGGCGGTGCCGCCGATCGACGACTCGAGTTCGAGGAGCGTGACGTTCCGCAATCCGGCTCGCCGCAACCGCCTGGCCGCGGTCAGTCCGGCGACTCCGCCGCCGATGATGACAACATCGCGCTGCTCCAAATCGGCGTCGGCGATCCGCACGTTGATCCCATCGCGAATGAGGTGCCCGAAATCGGCGGATGCGCCGACTAGTTCACCCGGCGGGATCGCCGGCGGATCGCCCTCCGCCGTTTGGCGACAGCCCAGGCCGAGCGCAGCGGGGGCGCCGAGGAAGGCGGCCAACAGCGTGCGCCGATCAATCACAACATCGTTCCTCTCACTGCGATCCAACACGCTGAAGACGGTGCTGCCAGCCATCGGCCGCAGCGCGCCGCCCGCGAGGCTCAGTTCAGTTTGATCCAGTCGTTCTCGTAGTATTGCAGCAGGATCTGGTTGTCGAGCCGGTTGACTTCCGTCTCCATTTCGCGGAGGTCGTTGGACAAGACAAAAATCGCCGCCAGCGTTTCATCATTCAAGTAGCGCAGGTTGGGCGGACTGGTCTTCGGCGCCTCGAATGGTTCGAGCCGGGCGAGTGCGAATCCCCAATCGCCGAACGAGGGGACGGGCACGTGGTAGGGTCGCACGTGGAATCCAGCGGCTCGCATCGTATTGATGATGCACCAATACGAGCGGCGGGAATGGATCGCCGACGTGCACTGAATCGAAACGGCGGCCTCGGGCGTGAGCTGCTTGCGGAGCAATTGGTAGAACCGCCGTGTGTAGAGTTTGCCGAGCGAGAAGTTGTTGGGGTCGGGAAAGTCGATGATCGCCACATCGAAAGGTTCGCGTTTCGTCTCGAGCCAAATCATGGCGTCCGCGTTGATGATCTCGACTCGCTCATCGTCGAGAGCGGCTTCATTGAGTTCCTTGAGTGGTGGAAAGGAATCGGGCAAGGCGGTCATCCGCGGATCGAGATCCACCAGTGTCACCGATTCGACGCTCGTGTGGCGGAGGACTTCGCGGACAGCCAGTCCGTCGCCTCCACCCAAGACGAGAATGCGCCGCGGATCGCCGGCGACCAGGATCGGCGGGTGGGCCAGCGCCTCGTGGTAGCGGTATTCGTCGAATGAATTGAATTGCAGATTGCGGTCGAGGAACAGTTGAAAACCGCCGCGCTGGTTCGTGATCACGATCCGCTGGTAGGGCGTCGTCTCCGTATAGACGATCGGCGCGTTGTAGACCAAATCCTCGGAGTACGTCGTGAACGCGTCGGCCTTGATGAAGGCGACAGACAATAACAGCAGCACGACTGCGCCGCGCACTCGCAGGAAGAAGACACTGCCCTCGATCGAACTCTTCAAGATCCAGGTGCCCCACAGGCCGACGACGCAGTTGAAGAAGCCGAACATCAGAGACGTGCGGACGAGCCCGAGGGATGGCACCAGGAGCAAGGGGAACGCCAACGACGCGGCCAGCGCTCCGATGTAGTCGAACGTCAGCACGCGGGCGACGAGGTCTTTGAAGTCGAGGTTCTCGCGGAGAATCCGCATCAACAGGGGCAATTCCAAGCCGACGAGAGTCCCGATCGCCAACACCAGCCCGTAGAGTACGACGTGGAAGTGCGCGACCTTCGCGAAACTGAGGAACAGCGCGGGCGCCGAAAATCCGCCGAGTACGGCCACCGCCAACTCGACTTCTACGAAGATCCGCGCCAGCGACCGGTCGAGAAAACCGGAAAGCCACGCCCCGATGCCCAACGCAAACAGATAGACGCCGATGCACGTCGAAAACTGCATAACCGAGTTGCCGAGCAAGTAGCTGGCCAACGTGCCGGCGACGAGCTCGTAGATCAACCCGCACGTCGCGATGATAAAGACGTTGATGAATAGGAGCGGGGCGCGTCCCATAAGTGATTGAAACCGAACTCGTTTGAGAATTCGAAAACTCGAATCTCGGATTCAGACTTCCTGACGGGGGTTTGTCAACGTCATCATGTCATCGCCCCAGCAGCGCGTTCCAGAGGCGGTTCGCCGGAGCGCGATTGCGCTCGTCGGCTCGGCCGGTCCACTCAACGCGCGTCAGCCCATCAACGCCGCGGCCAAGATGATCGCAATGCCGATGATCATCGAACCGACGATGATTCCGAGCGAAGTGTTCTGGTCCTCTTCGATCTCTTTGCGGACCGAAAACGGAGCCAGCTTCACGACCAGGATCAGGCACACGCCGAACAGGATCAGGCCGATGACCGTGAAGACGATCGCCAGCACGGCGGGCACGACCAGGTCGCGGATCCAATCCACTTCCATCGCTCCCGGATCGTCTTGCGCCATGAGCGTGGCTGGCATGAGCATGGTGAACATCAACGCGAGGACCGAAAAACGCTTCAATTGATCCATGAGGTCGTCTCCGACGAGAGAGGTTGTGGTTTGTTAAGAGGTCGAACCGGGCGCGTTGCGGCCGAGTCAATCATTATTTGCCGTAGCCGCCCCCAGAGCCGATGTAGCCGAAGCCGCTCCGACCACCGTGACTGGAATGCGAAGAGGAGCGCCGCTCGGTGGGGACTTTGTCGCGGCGGCTGCCGAGTTCACCGCCCAGCAGCGACCAAGTGCCGTAGCCGGCCAGCATGAAAGCGCCCAGCCCGATGTAAATATTCTTGAGCACGGTCGGTTACTCCGTAGAAAATGGACTGAAATCGCTGGACTCCCAACGCTTGTATTCAAATCCCAGTTGGTGCAGCGCGACGCCGATCGGCGCGGCCACCAACGCCAACATCAGCAGGAACCAGTAGCGCATTCGAGGATACCCCTGCTGGACCGCGATCTTGACAGTTCGCTGGGTTGGCGACGTCACTTTCTGAAACTGGAATTTCAACCGCATCGTGTACTTGCCGCTAGGCAAGCTCGACATGTACTTGACTCGCTTCCGCTTTGAACCGGCCTTGTTCTGGGGGATGCCCACTGAAAAATCGGTCTTCTTGCCAGACTTTTCGTTGTAGAAGTTCCCGTCAACGTAGGCCCATTTGCTGGTCTGTGCTGTCGAGCAAACCAGCCTCAGGTTGCGCATGGAGCGGACTTCGAACGGCTCGCTAAAGACTTCCTGGCTGGCGTCGGACGTGCTGACTTGGAATTCTTTGACGTAGACCTGTTTCCGCGGGCTAATCGCAAACATCAACAGACCCAAGACGATCGCCGCGCCCAGCAGCGCCAGGGCTGTCGGATAGACGCTCTTGTGCTGGTAAACCTGGTGCGGTGCGACGGATGTCGGCCGCTTCAGCCCGCTGACGCCAAACGCCGTCTCGACTTCTTCGACCGGGACGTACTCTCCCAGCGTGTAGTTGACCTCGCGTGAGGATGTTTGTTTTTGCGAGCTTTTCGAACCGGCCACGGCCCCATCGGTGACGATCGGCGGGACGATTGGGGGGACGCCGCCGCCCGTGTTGATTTCGGGAGCCGCGACCGGCTTCTGTTGTTGTTTCTTTTTCGCGATCGGCGCCGTCTCCTCGCGGCTGAGCATCAGCGGCGGATGAATGTAGTCGGTGGCGGCGACTTTTTCACCGAGTTCGACTTTCCAGTAGAACTCGCCGTAGACAGCGGTGACTTCGGGGATCGACCGATCGTATGTCTTGAACGTCTTTCCTTGATATCGGGCGGAACGCACATGCGCGCGAACGTCGCCCGCAGAGACCGGCTTGCCGAGCGTCCAGTGATTCTCGCTGTTGACCAGCCAATGGAATGGTTTGCGTGGCGTGTAGAGCAAGTACTCCGTCCAGGGATAATTGACTCCCTGGTAGCGCACGTTGCGTTGCATAAAGCCGATGATGGTGTACTCGCGTCCCCGCAGTTCGCCCTTTGACCCGAGCGGGATGACCGGCTTGACTTTGGTCTGTTTGAGCGCGTGCAGGAATTGCAGATTACCCTCGTCCATGCCGAGCAGCGAATCGCAGAACGGACAGGCGACGCGTTCGGTGTGATCGGGGGCGGTAAGATCCAACGAGCCGCCGCAATTGGGGCAGTTCAACGAGACGGACGCCGCCGTCCGTTCGCCATCGTCGCGCGATTCAATGTCGGCGATCCCCAATTTCTCCAACGGAAACTCACCCCCCAGGTAGAAGTTCGATTCGTCGAGCGTGGCGAACTTCTTGCCCGCACCCTGCAAGTCCGCATACGTGTTCACTTCGCCCGGCTTGAACGAGAACGGAATCTCGCCCTCGGCGCTGATGAGAGTCGCCTGGCCGACTTCGACGACTACCATGCGTCCCACCTTGGGCACCATGATTTCATCCTCGACGTCGAGTGACTCGACCGATGGGATCGCGTGATCGGCGGGAAGATCGCGCGGAAACGTCAGGTAATAGCGACCTTGAGCTTCGGCGAGCCAACCCCACCGCTCGCCGCCATCGAAGGCGACATACCATTCGTCCCAGACACCGCCGGCGGCGTGTTGATACTGAGTACGCCCAGTGACCTCGAAGAACTTCCCTTTGACTTTGCCTGAGATACCGACTTGAAGAGGCGAATCAGTTTGGGCCAAGTCGGCGACCTTGCCGTAGTCTTCCAACTTTCCATCGCCGCGGCCGACCGCGCTACTGCAGCTTTCGCAAACAACTAGAAGGGAGTTAGCGACGTCGAATTCAACGGGAGCTCCGCATGTCGGACACGACCCTTGAAATCCCATGTCCGCTCCTTTGTTACGCGTGTCGCTCGACAGCTTGCGGCCCGGCTTCCGTGGGGGAGAGCTCACAAGGTGACCATTTCGTACCAATTGCCGCGTTCTCGGGCAAGGTGTGACCGTTCCATCGCTCGCTTTCGCAGCGACTGCGCGGTTGATGAAGAGTGTCCATTATCTTCGCTCTCCTCCCCGCCAATCCCATGAACTGAAGGTTTCGAGTCACTACTTCGAGTGTCATTACATTGCGTTCGTAGCTGTCCGCTCGGTTCTCTGTTGTGGGTCCAGCAACCGCCCGTAGCACGTGACCAACTCCCGCTGGGCACGACTCCAACAGAATTCTTTATCCGCGCGGCGTCGAGCGGCGGCTCCCAGGCGGCGGCGGACTAGGGGGTCGAGCAATTCGAGGACGCCGTCTTTGATTGCTTTCGCCGATCCGGGCTTGACCAGCTGCGCCTCGACGGGAGACGCCAATTCGCGGACCACGGCCAAATCGCTGGCGACAATCGCGCTGCCGCAAGCCATCGCTTCGACGACCTTCAGCGGGCAACAACCCTGTACGGTGTTGCGATCGTTCGCCGTCAGCGGCGCCAACACGATGTCACTTCGACGGTGATATTCCGCCAACTCCTGTTTCGGAACGGGCGGCAGCACTTCGACGAAATCGGCGACGCCGGCCCGCCAGGCGCGTTCCAGCACCGTCCTGCGCTGACGAGATCGCGCGGGGCCGATCAGCGTCAGACGGGCGGGCCAGTCGCGCCGCGCCAAGGCCAGGGCGTCGACCGCATGCGCGACTCCTTGCCATGCTGTCAGCCCGCCGGCGTAGAGCAGCTTCAATTCGTCGGTCGGCGAGTTCGCATATTCGGGACCTCGGGGCTCCGCTTCGGCCGGCGCGAACGTGTTGAGGTCGACGCCGTTACGGATCACGGCAATCCGCTCCGGGTCGACGCCCCGATCGATCAGGTGACTGCGATTCACATTGCTCACGGTGATGACCAAGTCGGCGGCCGCCAAACAAACTTGCTCCTGACTCCGCAGCTTGGTCAGGAGTTCGTCGTCGTCGGCGACGGCCGGGTAGTGATACTTCAACTCAATCGACGGCAGCCCGTTGACCTCGTAGACCAGCATCTTGGCGAAGCGCCGCTTGTCGCGGGCGATCGGGTAGCCTTCCATCGGCGACCGAAAGTGGACGACGTCCGCCGGCTGGCCGTTGCGATGGTCTCGCCACCATCGCCAGATCTGCGTGCGAAAATGGCGGACTCGCTCAAACAGGTGTTGTCCTCCACCCGGCAAGGGAAAGTGCTCAACGCCATCGGCCACCCACTCGAACGCCTCATCCGCAGCGGGCGGGACCGTCAGCAAGGAGAGCCCGCCAAACGAACTGCCCAACGCGCGCGCGAAAGCGTCGATATGAGTGGCGGCGCCCTTCGGCGACGGGAATCGGTCGTAGGAGAGGTAGGTGAGGATGGAGGCTCGAATTGCGAAGGGTGAAATGAGACTGGAATTGGGATGTGTCGTTGGTGACCCAGCGGGAACTTGAGATTGGCGGATCGGAACCAGTTTACGGTCGCCCGGAATCGGCGGGGGGCGCAACTGCCATGCCGCTTTGATTTTTTTCGGTTCTTTTTCGGTTCTTTCGAGGATTATGAGGGTGCTATCACGGCGTTGTGGTGATTTGAGACTTTCGCGTCATGAGGGGGCGCTAGCACGGGGGCGCTAGCTTATC
>JASMLW010000116.1 GCA_030748485.1 Pirellulaceae bacterium | reverse complement strand
CCGCATCCTCCGCCACAACTCGCCCGACCTCGCGCTGCTCGACCGCAAGCAGAAACACTCCACTCAGGTCATCCAAGAAAACCGGCACGACTGGGTGTTGCTCTACCAAGACAGCCTGGCGCAATTGTGGGGACGCCGAGCGAAATACGACGACCCAAACAGCCCCGATTATCTGCCGCCTCGGGAACGAAATGTCACAGAAACAACCCAAAAGGGAATCGTCGCCTGGCCGGCGCACCCGATCCCCAAAGTAAATCCGCCGCCGAGCGCCTAGGCGTTCGCACAATCTGCGATCTGGTCGACAGCGACCGAACGGCGGGACCATCAAAGGACGTCACGATGTCTGAAACGACCGCGCAAACCCGATCGAATTCCGTTCCAACTAATCACACACCCGAAGCTCGACCAACCGAATCGGTACAATCAGCGGACAGCTTGGCGGAGTCCACAGCGAGTGTGGTTGAACGCGTTGATGAGGCCTTGGATAACTTGACGGAAATTGAATCGCTCCTACAACTCGACGACGACTACACGCCCGCGACGCGCGACTACGAAGTACCGGACGAGTTTCGCTTGACCGTCGTCGTCCCCGTTTACAACGAAGAGGACACGCTGACCGCGATTCTCGGTCGGGTCGTGGCGATTCCGCTGCCGAAGCAGATTGTCATCGTCGACGACTGCAGCACCGACCGCTCCCGCGAAATCCTTGAGCAACTGCGAGACCACCCTGACATCGACCTCGTCTTCAAAGAGCGCAACGCCGGCAAGGGAGCCGCGCTGCGGACCGGTTTCGAGCATGCGACCGGTGATGTTGTCGTCGTGCAAGACGCGGATATGGAGTACGATCCTCGCGACATCGCCTCGCTCGTCAAGCCGATCGTCGCGGGCGAAACCGATGTCGTTTACGGATCGCGTTTCCTCTCAAACGCTCACCAGGACCCGTCGTTCCTGCATCGCCTGATCAACCACATCCTCACCTGGTCGGCGAACGTCCTCAATCGAACTCGCTTGACCGACATGGAAACCTGCTACAAGGTGTTTCGCCGCGAGGTGATTCAGAGCATCGACCTCAAGCAAGATCGGTTCGGATTCGAGCCCGAGGTGACCGCCAAGCTGTCCCGACGCGGCCACAAGATTCTCGAACTGCCGATCCACTACAACGCTCGACCGTTTAGCGAAGGCAAAAAAATCGGCCTCAAAGATGTCTTTGAGGCCTTCTATTGCATCGCTCGGTACGGCATCGCCGACTGAAGACTCTATTCGCGTCGGAGATAGTACGGGTACCCGCCCTCGTCAGCCTTCGGCGGAGCGCCCGCGCGGCCCGGCAAGATCGTTTGCGGGTCGATCGCATTGTGCGGAATCGCGTTCATGTTGAGCCGCTCGTCTTCCTCTTTGAGGAAAAACACGCGCCGCGAGTACCCGCCGGTGGAAGGATCGAGCGGCGCATCTACGGTCAACTTCGAATAACCGAGCACTGTCGAGATGCCACGATGGTCGAGGCGGATTCGACCGCGGCGGCTGCGCGCATTCTTGACGAGCGCGACGCGCACGAAGTCGAGGTTGCTGACGTCCTCGTTCCAAACAATACTCTGCTCGAATGCGAACGGATCTTGGCAATCCCAAGACTCGAGCGATGTTTCGTTGATGACGCGCACGACCTCTTGTCGGCCGTCGTGATGGCTGATGGTTCGCGTATTAATCATGGCGCTCTCTCCGTTGTCTGTCATTCCTTTGACGAACGAACACCCCCGATAGTTCCGGGGATCATCGATCCAATGTTTGATATTCGATGCATGTGCTGTGCCAGGCGCTTGACGAATTATTCAACCCGCTAATCCCTGTTTGGGTTTCGGAATAATTGTTGGGTATTATTCGCCGCCGGGCGGCCGATCTTCGCATTCTCACGCGCCCCAAAACTGAACAAGTATTCAGTATTAGGACAGGTAAACTCAGAACCTGTTTCCCACTCTGGGATTGGATGGCTGCAAAATCAGACACTTCTGCGCTGAATACGTCGCAGCAGCCGTAAAAGGTTCGGAGCCAAGAAGGCAAAAATTAGGGCGGCGAGCAGGACTTGGCAGATGCCGCGAGTGAAAAACGGCGAGATGTCGCCGCCTGATTTGACGAGTCCGACGCGCCACTTCTGCTCGATCATCGGCCCCAGAATCAAGCCGAGAATAAGTGGGGCGAGCGGTGTCTTCCGCGACTCGAGGTAATACCCGACGAACCCGAAGATCACCATGATCCAAACGTCGACCATACTGTTGCGAATCGCAAAGGCTCCCACGACGGAGAAGACGACAACCGACGTCATGATGATCTCGCGCGGCATTCGCATGAACAACGAGAACAACTTGATCCCCGCCAGACCGGCGGGCAGTAGAAACAACTGCGTCAACAGTGCGACCGCAAAGATCGACTTGACCTGCTCGTTGCCCTCTTCGAACAACCGCGCGCCGATTTTGATGTCGTAGGTCACAAAAGCGTTCACGACGATGGCCGTCACGGCGTCTCCGGGAACGCCAAACACGAGCGCCGGAATCCATGCGCCGGCGACAGCTGCGTTGTTCGCGCTGGTCGGCGCGATCACTCCTTCAACTCGCCCCGTTCCAAACGTCTCGGGCTGGCGAGATGTCTTTTGAGCGAGTCCGTATGCGCCCCACGCGGCGATGTCGGCTCCCGCGCCCGGCAACGCGCCGATGAAGCACCCTGTAACGGCCGATTGAACGAACAGCCTCAAGTTCCCGGCAATCGCCTTGAGCGCCGCCCAAATCTGAAGGGCTCCGCCGGTCGCCCCGCCCTTGGACGTCTCCCGCTCGCCCCCGCGCAGCGAACGCAATACTTCGGCCAGTCCAAACAGCCCGATCATGACGGGAATGAACTGAGGGCCTTCCATCAAATCGAATCGCACGGTCGCGGCGGCTCGACTCAAGTCGAAGGAAAAATCGGGCAGCCAGGCAACACCGGGGCGCCAAGCAAAACTGGGCAGCCAGGCAATCTGTTCCGTCGTCGGCAAGTAACGCAACGCACCGGTGACAATGTCGAATCCGATCGTCGATAGCAGCAACCCCAGCATCGCCGAAATCGCGCCCTTGAGCAGGCTGCCTTGGCTGACCAGCGCGCTCAGCGACAAGCCGGCAATCGCCAGCCAGAAATACTCGTAGTCGGTAAAGTGCAGCGCAAAACGAGCCAACTGCGGGGCGAGCGTCATCAAAGCCAACACGCCGACCAGCCCGCCGAGCGCCGAACAAAACAAGTCGAGCGTCAAAGCCAAACCGCCGCGTCCCCGCTTGGCCAACTCATGACCGTCCAACGTCGCCGCCGCCGACGCGGGAGTACCGGGAATCCGCAAGTAGGTCGCCGGGATGTCGCCGGCGAAAATGGCCGTGAAGCTGACGCCGATGATCATCGCCAATCCGGCCGTTGGGTCGAGGTGATAACTGAACGGCACGATCAACGCCACCGCCATCGTCGCCGTCAGGCCCGGCGTCGAACCGACAAATACGCCAAACACCATCCCCAGCATCCAAGGGATGAGCACGTTCCATTGCAGTAGTTCGCCGAACTCCAAATCCACACCCGCCCTACAGGAACGACTCGAACAATCCTTCCGGCAACATCACGCTGAACACTCGACCGAATAACAGCTTCACGCCAATCGTCAAAACGATGGCGACCAGAGTCGACCGCAACAATCCTTGACGCGATCGCAATAGTTGAGTCCAGGTGAGGGCCAACGTTGTGAATGTGTAGCCCAGCAACGGAAACGCGATGATGTAAGTGATGAGCAGCAGCGCGATCGGCGCGACGGATCTTGCCGGCTCGACAACGGCGCTCGGCTGCTGCTCCGGCGATTCAGACTGCTCCGTTGAATGCTTGGAAGAAGACAGCAGCGGTCGGATGGCCACCGCTAAACCACTGACGATCAATAGCCCGCTCAACGCCAGCGGAAATCCGCGCGAGCCCGGGTCGCCTTTGCCGCTGCCGCGGTGCGAGATCGGCAGAGCTGCGGCGAGTGCGAGGATTCCGATCAACGCGATAAGAGCGCCGAAACGACAATCGGGCGAATTGTCGGCCGCCCTACTCGACGTCATAACCGGCGGCCTTGATCACATCGCTCCATTGACGATCCTGTTCGGCGAGGAACTGAGCGAACTCATCTCCCACGCGAATCTCGACGCCGAAACCATTCTTCTTCATGAACTGAGCGTAGGCTTCCGACTTGGCGACCTCCTCGCACGTGGCTCGCAGTTTGGCCAGCGTCTCGGGCGGCGTATCTTTGGGAGCCGCTAATCCGCGCCACCCGACCACGACCCAATCGATCCCCTCCTCTTTACAGGTCGGGTATTCGGGAAACGACTCCAGACGCTCATCGCCCATAACGCAGAGCACTCGCAAGTCGCCGTTTTCGATCTGCGGAGCCGCTTCGGGGACGCTGCAGCAGACGGCGTCGATGTGACCGCCCAGCAGTTCCGTCAGCGACGGAGCAGCGCCCTGGTTGGGTGTCCAGATGATCGCGTCCTTGGGAACTCCATACGTCTGCTGCAGGCCGACGCGAGCCAGATCCCACGCGCCCTTGGTGGCTGTCCCCGACATCTTGAGTTTGCCCGGGTTGGCCTTGGCGTCGTCGAGCAACTCTTTGATCGAATTCCATTTGGCGTCCTTGCGGACGATGATGGCCGCCGGATCGGCGTTCATCTGCAGGATTGGCGCGAACTGTTCATGAGTCAAATCGGTGATCTTCATCGTGTGCATCGTGCACAGCTCAAAGGTCACGATGGTGAGCGTGTGCCCGTCCGCCCGCGCGAACGCTCCCGAACTGTGTCCGGTCGAGCCGCTGCCGCCTTGTTTGTTGGTAACGACGCACGGTTGTCCGAACTCCTTGCGCAGCTGTTCGGCCCAATGGCGGGCCACCCGATCGGTTCCGCCGCCCGGAGCCCACGGGCAAATGATGGTCATCTGCTTGTGAGGGAATTCGGCCGGCTGCTGCGGCCCGCAACCAACCGCGGTCGCCGTCAGCGCCACACAAAACGCGATCCAATGCTGCATCAAAAACCGCATCGAAGACTCCTGACTTTTGGTGAAACGGTCAGGATAATCCATGCGGCCCGCCAGTGCGATCGGATCGCTCAATCACGCTCCGTTTCGTCTCGATCCGAACAGCGCCACGTGTTCAGTCGCGTCGCGATTGGGACAGGGAGACGCGAGGCGACGCGAGTGTGGAACGCGGCAGCGCGGGGCGACGCGGGAATGGAGCGTTGGATGCAGCCGGAACGCCTGGTTCACCCGTGCTCAAGCACGGGCCTATGCCGCCTGCGGCGGATGGGGGCGTAAACGCCCCTGGTCGATGGTTCGATGGTTGCAGCCGGCACCAGATTGTTAGACTCATGTCTCAGACGAATTCAAACGGCATTCCATGGTGGCTATTCGCGGCCGTGCTGGTCGTCTCTGTAGGCTTATTGAGCACGACAGTCCCAGAACAATTCGAGGCACTTCTTGTGCCTTGGATGGCCCTGTCGTTACTGTTCTCGACGCTCCCGCTTTTGGCGTTGTGGGTATACATGTTGGAATGTAAGCAGAAGCGAACGAAGCCCACGCTGAGGGGCTACTGCGAACTCCTTCGAGTTTTGAAGAAAGCAAAACAGCAAGCGTACCACCAAACGTCCAGATCGTTACTACCCGGCGACGCTCCACGCATTGCCTTCGCAGTGCTCGTCTGGATGCTCGTCGCATTTACCGCATTCGCCGGTAACTACTCGCGTCTGAAGGGGCTGATGTTGAAATTCCTCGAACCCTAAACGCGGTGCGTCGGTATCAGAACGCGTGGACGTTGGTGCCACAGGCGAATCTACACCACGTTTACGTTTAGGGATTGCTGGAAACGTTACCTCTCTCCCAACGGTCCACGTCGTTGACTATGCATGAACGGTGTGCCAACGCAGTGATGCCTTCATCGCGGGCAAGCATGAACATGCTGCACCAGAGCGTAATCTTGTCACCTTTTTGCAAGCCGTTCTTCACGAACTGGTCCCGGCCGCAACATGTCAGCCCG
>JASMLW010000115.1 GCA_030748485.1 Pirellulaceae bacterium | reverse complement strand
CTTGCGAAGCGGTGAATCGACGTTCTGGCGAACAGCTATAGCTACGGTCGTTGTCGTTCGCTCCCTCTCAATCCGATTCGTACATGCTCGCAATTTCCGCCGCATACGCGGCGGCGATTTCGCGGCGGCGCAGGCTCAGTTTCGGAGTCAGCATTCCGTTCTCGATAGAGAACGGATCGGGCAGTAGTGAGCACTTGGCGATCTGTTCGTAACGCGAAACAGTTCGCAGGCGCGCGTGGACGCGGTCGGCGACGAGTTGCTTCGTTTCGTGGTCGCCGACGACATCCGTCCACGTCGCATCGCTGGATAACTGGGCTCGCAATTGCGCTTCGTCAGGAACGATCAGCGCCGTCAAGTAGTTGCGGTCATCACCCACCACCATCGCTTGCAGGATGAGTGGATCCTCGGTCAGCAATTGCTCGAGCATTACCGGGGCGATGTTCTTGCCGCCGGAGGTGACGATCAGTTCCTTTTTGCGGCCGGTGATGTAGACAAAGCCGTCGTCGTCGATGCGGCCGAGGTCGCCGGTATGCAGCCAGCCGTCGCGAATCACGTCGCGCGTGGCCGCTTCATTCTTGTAATAGCCGACCATCACATGTGGACCACGCGTGAGAATTTCGCCGTCGGACGAGATGCTCACCTCGACACCCGGTATCGGCAGACCGACACTGCCGCGGCGGAACCGGCGTTCGTCGGAGACGGTGATGATAGGTGACGATTCACTCAAGCCGTAACCTTGCAGCACGGGCAGTCCTCGTTCGGCGAAAAAATCGAACAGGTGGTCGGGCAGCGCGGCTCCGCCCGAGCAGAGGATTCGCATGCGGCCGCCAAACAATTGCTGCAAGACGCCCGGTTGATCGGCCCGCCCTGTCTCAATCAAATGCCGGCGGATCTTGTCGAAGAAATACGGGACTCCGTTGAGCATTGTGGGTTTCACCAACGCGCAATCCCGCACGACCGATTCGCGACTTTCGGCGACAGCCAACGTCATGCCGCCGGCGAGCGTCAGGTAGAGGTCGCAGGTTCGAGCAAAAATATGGCTCAACGGCAGGAACGCCAAGCGGACGTCCGTTTCGGTTGCTCGAAAAATGTCACGCGCGGCCGTCGCATTCGAGAGCAAGTTCGCGTGTGACAGGACGACCCCTTTGGGATCGCCCGTTGTGCCGGACGTGTACAGAATCGTAGCGACATCGTCACCGGCGGCGCGCGCCTGGCTGAGCACTTCGTCGACAACCTCTCGATCCGGTCGGTCGGCCGCTCGAATCCACCGTTCGGCGCGTTGAGCTTCGAGAGGCTGGTAGCTAAACAAGGTGAAGTCGTCTGGGATCGGGCCATCCGCCAGTTTGGCGGCTTGCTCCGCATTCGACACGACGGCGATCTTGGCGCCGCTATCGCGCAACTGATAACCAACTTGCTCGGCGGTCAGCGGCGCGTGGACTGGAACGTGTACTCCGCCGGCGAGCAAGATCGCGAAGTCGGTAATCGCCCACTCCCAGCGATTCTCGGCAAGGTGCAGCACGGTGTCGCCACGCCGCAAGCCGGCGTCCAACAGTTTCCGGGCGGCCGCCGCAGCCAGGTGAAGGACGCGCCGACGCGACAGCGTGCAGACTTGCGGACCGTCGCCGATGTACTGCAATGCGGGCCGCTCGCCGTCACTGCTGAGCGATTCGACGATCAATTCGGCGAGCGATTGCATTGGCCGGATCCCGATTGAGCCGAACGCTGAACGCGCGCGTGGCTCTTGGCTTCTACACCCGTTCGAATATCGTGGCGATGCCCTGTCCGACGCCGATGCACATCGTCGCCAGCCCGAGTTCCACGTCGCGGGCGAGCATTGCGTGGATCAACGTTGTAGCGATTCGCGAGCCGCTCGCTCCGAGCGGGTGCCCGATGGCGATGGCGCCTCCCCGCACGTTGACTTTCTCTTCGTCCAACTTCAGCATGCGAACGCACGCCAGTGACTGGGCGGCGAAGGCCTCGTTCAATTCGACCAAACCCACATCGGTCAATTCCAGTCCCGCGCGAGTCAACGCCTTGCCAGTCGCCGGCACTGGACCAGTGCCCATCACCGAAGGCTCGACGCCGGCGACCGCGGTCGATCGAATCTTGACTAAGGGAGTCAGTCCGAGTTGGTCGGCTTTTTCCCGGGACATGACGAGCATCGCCGAGGCTCCGTCGTTCAGTGGCGAGCTGTTGCCGGCTGTGACCGTTCCCATGCGGGGCAGGAAGGCGGGTTTCAAGGCCGCCAAAGCTTCTCGGCTGGTGTCCTGGCGCACACACTGGTCCGTCGTAAGCCACGTGCGATTGCCGTCTTCATCGCGTCCGTAGAGCGGAGCGAGTTCCGCGTCAAACCCGCCACTGGCGTGAGTTTCCGCGGCCCGCCGGTGGCTCAACAGGGCGAAATCGTCTTGAGCTTCGCGAGAGATGTCTTGAGTTTGGGCGAGAAACTCGGCGGTCACACCCATGTGCAACGCGCCTTTGGAGGTGCGCTGAAACAGTCTCGGGTTGAGGTTCAAGTTGAAGTCCATCGGCAGGTGGTGCATGTGCTCAAAACCGCCGACGACATGGACATCTTCGAACCCGGCCATGATGGCGTGCGCCGACTGGTTGAGCGCCTGCAGACTGCTGCCGCAGAGACGGTTAACGGTGGCTCCCCCCGCCTCGACGGAAACACCCGCCATCAAGGCGATGTTGCGGGCGGCGTTGAGACCCTGTTCTCCCGATTGCTGAGTGTTTCCCATCAGGACGTCTTCGATTTCGCCGGGGTCGATCCCCGTTCTCTCGATCAACGACTTGACGCAATGCGCGGCCAAGTCGTCGCTGCGAACGTCGCGAAAGAACCCGCGATTCTTGTGGGCTCGACCGATCGGCGTTCGCAGACAGTCGACAACAACCGCCTCTTTCATGATTTGCTCCCGGTCGCAGTTTTCAAATCGTAGAACTTTCGATCGTTGGCGGCCATCTCGAGGAGAAGATCGGTGGGTTGGACGCGCGGGCCCAGTTCTTCGAGCGCTTTGAGCCGTTCGGCGATCTCGCCAGCTCCAATCGTGTCGGCCCAATGCAACAACCCACCCTTGAACGGCGGGAAGCCGATCCCGAACACAAGCCCGAGATCGACATCGCGGACGTCGCGAACGATGCCGTCTTCGAGCGCCCGAGTCGCTTCCAGCAACATCGGCATGAACAGGCGGTCGACGATTTCGGCCGGCTGAATGTCTTTGGCGGGCGCGCGGAGATACGGGTTGAGCAGATCATCGACGGCCGGGTCCGGCTCGCCGCGTCCCTTTGGATTGCGATAGCTGAAGAACCCAGCTCCCGATTTTTGGCCGAGGCGACCGGCTTTGATTAGCGCGGGGAGAATCTTCGACGCCTTGATGCGATCCGGAAAGGCTTGCAGCATCGTGCCGCCGGCGTAGAGCGCCGTGTCCAACCCGACGACATCGTACAGAGTGAGCGGTCCCATCGGCATTCCAAACGATTTCGCCGCGCGCTCGATTTCTTTGATCGTCGCGCCGTCGCCAAGCAGCTCCAACGCCTCGTTCATGTAGGGCAGCAGCAGCCGATTGACGAGGAATCCGGGACCGTCGTTGACGACAATCGGCATCTTGCCAAGCCGCTTTGCATAGGCGACCGCGGAAGCGACCGTGTCATCGCTCGTCTCGGAGCCGCGGATCACTTCGACCAGCTTCATCCGTCGCACAGGATTGAAAAAGTGAATCCCGCAGAAACGATCGGGGTGTTCTAGATCTCGCGCCAACTGCGTGATCGGGATCGTCGACGTATTGGACGCCAGGATCGCGCCGTCGCCGAGTTGTCCTTCGATACGCTTAAAAATCTGACGCTTGACTTCCGCGTTCTCCACCACGGCCTCGATGACAACATCGCATTGGCTGAACTCCTCGTCAGACTCTCCGCGGTTGAGCTGCGGCGCCAACTCGATAGCTCGCTCAACGTCCGCCTTGCGCAACGAGCGATTGTAGGCCGCCTCCTCCAGCGCGCCGCGAATCCCAGCCGAAAGCGAGTCCGCCGACGCATCGGTCAGCACCACTTTGACGCCGCGTTTTATGTTGGCGGCGGTGATGCCCGCTCCCATAATGCCCGCTCCGATCACGCCAACCCGCTTCACATCGAGGGTGGGCTCCAGGTCGCCTTCAATCCCGCCGTCCTTCTTGTTGCGATCTGTCAGGAAGAACAGATTGATCAGCGCCGCGTTGATCGGCGAGCCGAACAGGGTCGACATGCCATCGGCTTCCAGCTCGCAGGCCTCGTCCAATCCCACAGAGGCTGCTTCGAGCATCGTTTCCAACGCCAATTCAGGCGCCGGATACTCCCCTTTCGTTTCTTTGCGAATCATGGCCGACGCCGTGGCGCCGAGGAATCCCAGCTCAGTCTCGGAGATGTCCAACGGCTTCTCCCACCGCTGCCGGTCCGCTTCGAATCGCCGCGATTCGGCCTCTTGACGCACGAGTCGCACGGCCGCGTCAAGTAAATCGGCTGGCGGCGCGACGTCGTCGGCCAGCCCCAACTCGCGCGCTTGTTCGGCGCCTACTGATTCTCCTCCCGTGATCAGTTCGACCGCGTTGCTGAGCCCGATCATTCGCGGCGCGCGGGCCGTGCCGCCCCAGCCCGGGAAGAGACCGAGTTTCACTTCGGGGAATCCGAATTGCGTCTTCGGGCTGTTCGACATCACACGCCGATCACACCAGACCGCCAACTCGGCGCCGCCACCCACGCAGATGCCGTCGATCGCGGCGATCGTCACAAACGGCGTAGCCGACAGCCGACCGAACAACTGCTGGCCCCGGCGGCACATGCTGACGACGTCCGCTCGCGGCAAGTCCAGCGAGGCGGCGAACTCGCGGATGTCGGCGCCCGCGATGAAGATGCCCGGCTTGTTCGAGACGATGATCAGACCAATCAAATCCGAGTCGGATTCCAAGTCACTCAACTGCTGTTCGAATTCGGCCAAGACGTCCACGGAAAGGATGTTGGCTCCCTTTCCCGGCATGTCGAGCGTGAGCACGGCGATGTTGGAGTCGATCAGCGAGCGGTGAATCGTCGGCCCTGCTGCCATTTGGCGCGTCCTCTTGCGGCGCGGCGGAACGCCGCGTGTCCTAAGTCGAGAAGTGTCAAGAGAATGCTAACGCTGAGGACCGAGCCGGAAAACCCCATCCCCGCGGATAGTCATCCGCGAAAGTATACCGTACAGTGAGTTTTCGACCTCATTTACCGTTTCCAATGCGCGGCGATTCGCCTCATGAACCCTCCCCCCACACTCCCGCAAGCGTTGCTCATCGCCATTACTTCGGCGGCTTTGCTGAGCGCGACTTCCGCCCCGGCGCGCGGTCAGCAGGCAACCGCACCGCCGGCTGCGGTCGTTTCAGTTGTCATCGATTACGGTGACGGCGTAAAAAAGACCTTCACAGCATTGCCCTGGAAAAAGGGAATGACCGTGCTCGACGCCTTGCGGGCGGCGTCCGCTCACCCTCGTGGCATCCAGTTCAAACATCGCGGCAAAAAAGAGACCGCGTTCGTCACCGAGGTCGATGGGCTGGAAAACGAAGGAGCCGGAAACAACTGGCTGTTCTTCGTCAATAAGAAGATGGGTAAACGCAGTTGCGGAGTAATCGAGTTATTGCGCGGCGACGCTGTCTTGTGGAAGTTCGGCAAGTATAAGTAGAATCGCCGCTGCCGTCGCCAGCCGAGCGGTCCGTTACCTGGCAGGACTGAGACCTAGACGAACGTGCGACCTAGACTGCGACCTAGACTAAGCCATCGACCTCGATTCAGGCGTCGAATGACATGAAGACAACCGACATGAGCGGATCCGCCAACCAATCTCGCGCTCATCAACTGTGCGTTCTCGTTGGGCTCGTCGCATCCGCGGCGGCTGTGCGTCTGCTATTGCGCGATCTGCCTAACTTCGCGCCGGTCGCGGGAGTCGCGCTATTCGCAGGATACTATTTCCGATCGCGGTGGGCGGCGATTGCGGCTCCATTGCTGACGATGGCGGCGACCGATCTGATCATCGGCGGTTACTTCCTGCCCATGATGGTGGCTGTATACGGCAGTTTGGCGGCTCCCGCGCTGCTCAGCCGCTGGCTGAGAACTCGCGCGGAGATTCGTGGCGAGCAAAGGTGGAGCGGGCAGCTGGCGCGCGTCGCCGGCTGGGTCGCATGCGGGCTGGGCTGCTCGTTGTTGTTCTTCTTCGCCAGCAACTTCGCCGTCTGGTTGTTTTCGCCGTTCCACGCATTCGCCTATCCGCTGACGATCGCCGGGCTGATCGAATGCTACGCCATGGCGTTGCCGTTTTTCCGCTTCACGCTGGCGGGCGATCTTTTGACATCATGTGTGTTGTTCGGCGGCTACGCTGCCGTCATCAACCTGCGCCGGTCGCCGTCGGTCGCCGCGGCGTAGTTCACTCGTGGTCGCGCCAAGCGGCGATCCGCTCGCTTTGTGACGCGCCAGGTTTGTACGGCCGCTCTGGG
Source organism: Pirellulaceae bacterium (assembly GCA_030748485.1). Classification (GTDB taxonomy): domain Bacteria; phylum Planctomycetota; class Planctomycetia; order Pirellulales; family Pirellulaceae; genus JASMLW01. The sequence continues at coordinate 9,489 of JASMLW010000115.1, read as the reverse complement.
AACAACCGCTCGAGCGAGGACAAAGCGGTCGCCCGCACGGCGGTGTCATCGAGCAGCAACCTGAGGTGGAATCCGAACTCCGCCACTCCGGACGCTCCCATCGCTTCCGCCGCGAGTCGGCGGTTGGTCGAGTCGCCATCCGCAGCCAGTCGAATCAGCGCCGGTTTACCGCTGGGGGAGTCGATTCGCAGCAGGGCGAGCGCGGCGGCCACTTGAACTTCGGGCGCGCTTTCAAGCACCAGAGGTTTGAGCAGTTGAGCATCCGTCGCCGATCCGCAACGCCCCAACGCCTCAATCGCCAGGACACGCGTTTCGACATCAGTCTCGTTTTGAATGGCCGTCCGGACAACTTGGGCGTCGGTGTTGCGAGCTTGTTCCGCGAGGATTCCGAACGCCGCCCCTCGCAAGCGAGTGTCTCGATCCTCAGTGAACCAGCGCGCGCAATTGGACGACACGTCGTGCGGTTGAAAGCGCAGGCCGGACAGTAAGTGAGCGAGTACGATCGTGTCGGACTCAACTTGAATGCGATCGGCGATCCGCAGCAGACTGTCCGCGTCGTAGTGCTGCTCAGTCGCGAACTGGGCGAATTGCTCAGCCGCCCGTCGACGCTTGGTGAGATCGCGCTGAGTCAAGCCGGCGAGGGCCGCCGCCGAGAGGGCGACAGGTTGGGTGGAATTGGAACGGTCGGCGGACGCGCCACCCATTTTGGCCAGCTGAAGTTTGCGGGCGGCGGGCGGGTCGTCAGGTCGCAGGTCTCGCGCGGCTGGCCATCGCGCGGCCAGCGCCAGGGCGGCGAGCTGCCTGATTTCCAAACTGGGCGATTCAAAGGCGGCCAGCAACAACTGCCGCGCCCCGTCGTGCGGCCACTCGCTGATCCGCTCAACCACGGCCCGCTGTACGACGCTCGATGGGTCGCGGACCAGACGCTGCGCTACGTCCTCGCGCTGACGACTGCTGTTCAGGTTCGTCGCCGCCGCCAAGCGAATCTGCCAGGCTTCAGACATCAGAGCGTCGTCCCAGGCTCCGGGTTCGCCGGAACGAATCCGCGCCTCCGCGACGGCCGCCAGCAGTGGAATCCGACTTTCGCGGTCGGCGAGTGACTGGAGGCGGGAGACGGCGCGGGCGTCATTGGGAAAATAGCCGAGAGCGCGAATTGCAGCGGCTTGCACGGCGAAGTCACTCGACCGAGCCGCCAACGGCTCGACGATTTCGATCAGTCCGTCGTGCTGTTGGGCGGCGGCGGCCAGGATCGCCGCCGACTTCACCGTCGGGTTGCGGTGATCGAGCAGATCGGTCGCCTCGGGTGGCAGTGGAGTCTGGGGAACCTCCTTGATTTCATCCAGTACAGCCAGGGCGAATCTTTGCTCCGCATCGGTCAGCGCTGCGATGATCGCCGGATGGTCGAGCTCGACGCCCGAGCGGACCGCCGCCCGCAACAATTCTTCGTAGAGCAGCGCTGTCTCACCAGCAGTTGATTCGTCTCGATAGACGGCGAGTAGTTTTCTGACTGAGTCGCGAGTTCCATCGAGACGCCCCAGTGTTTCAGCCGCAGCGCGACGGACGTTAATGGGCAATTCGCCGTCTTTGATAATTCCCGTCAGACCGCGGGGCGACTCAGCGCGTCGCGCCAAAGCCACTTTGACGCTGGCCGCCGTGACCCGGTTTTCAAATCCGGCGGCGTCCGCCAGTTGCTCGGCGAGCTCAGGATGGAGGCCTTGCAAACCCCGATGGCGCCATTGATAGCGGCCGTGACTGGATTTGGATCGCCGCCAACCGTCGATCAGGACATGCTCCGACCTGTCGTGCAGCACCACCTTCTCGGACAACCGCCGTTCAATTCGCTGGGCGAGTCGCCGCTGTTCCGCAGTGGGCGGAGCCAGGTCCCTGAGCGGCAGCGCAGCGTCACCAAGTTGATCGGTGAATGGTAGAGAGCACCCGCTGTGGCCAACGGCAGCCACAGTGACAGCGAAAAACAAGTGGTTTCTGGCGAGCATGCGATTCCTTTCGCAAGTCGCGCGACGTGGCGTCGCGACTAGTTGCCCTTTGGCTGGGCGGGTGGAACATCGCCGGCGTCCGCCGGCAGGGAGGGCGCGTCGGGAACGTCGCCAGCATCGGGCGGCAGTTTGCCGGGATCGGCCGCCGGGTCGACCGGCGGCGCCTTTTTCGTCAGCACATCGAGTCGGCGAGACGACTTCTGGAACTCAACCAAAAGCTCTTGCAGGTCCATCTTCGACTCCGTCAGCTTGAGCAATTCGTCCACGTTCTTCGTGACGCTATCCAGGAGCGCCCGCTTGTCGTCGGCGGTCAGCCCGGTGACTCCCCGGTTGAGCTCGCCGCCCCCTTTGAGCCCGAATTGAATGCTGGAGAGTTGATAGCGAATTCGCCGCCGGAAACCGACGATTTGATGTTCGGGCACCGATGGTCCTCCGGTGAAGTCGGCGCTCGAACCACCGCCGCCGCCGCCGATTCCGCCCAATCCGCTCAAACCTGAACTGCCGCCTGGTCCACCGGAAGATGCGCCGAGCCCACTGATTCCGCCGGCACCGCCTGGTGAACTGATCCCCGACGAACCGCCGCCGCTACCTTGCAACGAGCCGGGCGTCGCCGAATCGGAGTCTGAGGAGGCTTTTTCGATCACCTTGTTCATGCGGTCGATCTCGTTTTGGCAAGCGAACGCCGCCAACGCACCCAGGCCGCGAGTCGTGTCTTCTGTTTCCGCCTTCAACTCGGAATCAAATCGGAAGATTCCAATCGACTTGGCGGCTACGCAGCGCAACGACATGGGCGCTGTCTTCTCGCTGACGACCGCGATGATGGCGTTGAGCACTTCCTGGTTGTCGCCGACTTGTCCCATCGCGGCGAGCGATTCGATCGCCATTCCGCGCATCCACGCGTGACCGGCCGGCGATCGCTTGCCGGGGTCCGTCGCTTTTACCAGCGGTAACAAGCCAGCCACGGTCGCTTCGACGTCGATGCGCGCGTCGAGTGGAAACACGGGTGTGCTGAGGTCTCCGACCAGGAACGAAAAAACGTGGCGGCGAATCCCGACCAGAGCGCCCACCTTGACGCCGTCGGGTGTATTCGGATCAGACAGCCGTTCAATCATGTACGGCAACACGGCGACGTGCGGAACACCGCCTCGCTTCTTTAGCGTCGGCTCCACTTCGTTCAGTTGGGCCAGCACATACATGGCGTTGACCCGGACCAGCGGGTGATAGTTGTCGCCGATGATCGCCTTCATGGTTCGCTCGGTTTCGGCAATCGCATGATTGTGAACGTCCGCGCTCTTGATCGCGATAAAGTCTGTCGCCAACTTGAGTCGAATACGAGAGAGTTCACCGAGGCTTGCCGGCTGCGTCATTGTCGGAAAGAGGTATTTCCTCAAATAGTCTTCCAACGCCGTCCGCGTCGCTTGGTCAAGTGAGTTGGACCGCAGCGCTTTGAAGCTGTAGGCGGCCTTGAGCTGATTGAATTCAGTGCTCTTCTGGTCTAGGTATTTGGGATCGACGGGAACCGTCTTGTAAGGCGCCTGGGCAACCGCCGACGAAACGGTGCACAACAACACCGCGACCACCAAAGCTGTACTGGTGCGACCTGCCAACATCCTCTTCCCTCCTCATCATCACGGCTTTGCCGTCAGTGATCCGCCAGCCAACCGGAATAGGTCAACCGATGTCGAACGCTGTGAAATGAACCAAGACGTGAACGGTATGCGGAATGGCTCGGCTATTGATCTAGCGGCTATCCCTCAGTAAATACCCTCTTCCAGAGTACTCGCGGCAACCGGCGAATGTCAACCTAAATCCCGCTCCTGGTGCATGTTGCGGGCGAGATTCACCCGCCCATCATCTAAGCTAGTGGCTGCCTTTGGCGAGGAGAACCCATGACGCTGCTCTACCACGACTTGCGATTCCTCAATCATCAAACCGGTCGGCATCCCGAACGGCCGTTGAGACTGACGAAGGTTGATCAGCTTCTCCAGAAGACGGGTTGGCCGCGGCGGTGCCAGCTCATTCAGTGGAAGCCGGCCACCGCCGCCCAGCTGGCCCGCAATCACACCGAAGAATACGTGAAGCGGGTGGCGGCGTTCTGCCAGCAGGGCGGTGGGCAGATTGAGGGCGACACGGTCTGCAGCCAGGAGAGCTACCAGATCGCTCGCCTGGCGGCGGGAGCGGCCTGCGATGCGGTGGGTCGCGTCGTGAAGGGCGAACGCAAGAACGCCCTCTGCCTCGTTCGCCCGCCCGGTCACCACGCGCTGCAGAAGAACCCGATGGGTTTCTGCCTGTTCAACAGCATCGCCGTCGCCGCGCGGGCCGCGCTCGCCGAGCATCAATTGAATCGCGTCTTGGTCGTCGATTGGGATGTCCATCACGGCAACGGCACGCAGGATGCATTCTGGCGCGACGAGCAGGTCGCCTTCATCTCGGCGCACCGCTTCCCCTTCTACCCCGGCTCCGGCGACGAAGACGAAACGGGAAGTGGGCCGGGAGCCGGCAAGACGAAGAACCTGCCATTCCGCTTCGGAGTTTCGCGCAGTGATTTCCTGGCGCGCTTCGAAAGTGAACTGACCGCCTTCGCCGATAAGATTCGTCCCGAGCTGGTGTTGCTGAGTGCGGGCTTTGACGGCCACCGCCAAGACCCGATAGGTTCACTCGGATTGGAGACGGAAGACTACACCAGTTTGACCAAAGCCGTGTGTGCGGTCGCCGCCGCTCATTGCGAAGGGAAATTGGTCAGCCTGCTGGAAGGCGGCTACAACGTGGACGTGCTGCCCCACTGTGTCGAGAAACACATCGCCGAGTTGTCGGCGAATGACCCGGCGTCATAGAGGCCGCGGATGCTCCAACAGCCGGATCGAGCGGCGCACAAACGTCGCAAAGACGACGTCGGCTCAGACGGCCACCACTTCGACTTGCTCGACCAGTCCGACTTCGATGCAGACATCACCCCACTTCGAACTGAACGGGATGAGAATGGGAGTTGCGCTGCGGGGGAAGTCGATCGAATGCGACGACCCCGTGATGACGACCGGCAAACTGATGCTCATGTCGAACTGCGACAGTTCGGCTTTGGCGCCGCCGGCGATCATATTGGTCAACTCACCAACCACGTCGATGACGTCCGCGTTCAGATTCGTTTGCGGCTCCATGAGCATGGCTTCGGCGGATCCGAGCGCCGCTTCGCGGCTCAGGCCGACGGCGACCGTGCCCGCCGCTTTTCCCGAGAGCCCGATGACGCCGGTGATTTCACAGCTGGGCCGCCTGTCGCGCTTGGTGGTTACATCGCCACGAGTCAACTCACAACCGAGCATGGTGGAGAAGACATTGACCGACGACAAGACGAACGGATTGATGTACTCGACTTTCATCACAGCGCCCCTGAAATTTGCTAGGCCGCCAAGGACTAGACAGCTTGAAACTTCTCGATCTTCTGTCGCAAGGTGTCCGCGGTAAACGGCTTGGCAAGGTAGTCGGTTACGCCTGCCTGAATTGCCTCGAGAACCCGACCCTTCTCAGCTTCAGTCGTGATCATGATGATCGGAAGGGTTGAACCGCCCGCGCGGATTTCCCGGATGACGTCGATACCGGTCTTGTTCGGCATGTTCCAGTCCGTGAGGACCAGATCGAATGCGTGCTGACTGAACACATTTAGCGCGTCCTGCCCGTCTTCCGCTTCAACTGTGTCCGATACCCCGACAGCATTCAACGAACGAATGATGATCTTGCGCATAGTGCTTGAATCATCAGCGACGAGAACTTTCATATCCCCAACTCCTCACGAAAGTACCTGAACTCGTGTCCTCAAACATAGAACGCGGAATCCGCACCGTATCAAAGTTCGCTGATTTCTTCTGGAAATACGGACTCCGCCAAACGATGACCTACGGTTTCATGACCATCCGTTCGCTGGGCCGCTCCTGCGGTCCCGTTGATGAGCGTTCCACTGGCTGTGGACGAAAGAGGGCAGACATCAATGGACTTCATCCGAATGCTGAACTGCGATCAGGCTGTGCCTAGGGACGCTGTGCCTGAGGACACCTCATCGAGGGTCGTCGCTGGCCGGCAAGTACGCGCCGCGCAGCGAGAGACCTCTCTGCACGCGCGTCGCGCATCATCCGCAGGCGTCTCGAGCATTGGATTCAAACAGCCGCGCATGCCAGCGCGTCTGCTGACTCGACCAATAGGGAGTAAACGATGACTTTTGACGATCCGGGCCTGGTGGCGGAATTCGTTGTCGAATCCAACGAACATCTCGCCGACGTCGAAAACCAACTGTTGACGATTGAGTCCAACGGCGCGAATGTCGATGTCGACTTGGTCAACACCGTATTCCGAGCCGTGCACTCGATCAAGGGCGTCGCCGGTTTCCTCGGCCTCACTTCGATCAACAACCTGGCGCACAGCCTCGAGAACGTGCTCAATCAGATGCGCAATCTGGAACTCGCGCCCACATCGGAGAACGTCGACGTGATGTTGCGGGCGGCCGACATGCTGCGCAATATGATTAACGATGTCGAGAACTCCAACGACGTCGACGTCTCGGCGCTGGTCGTCGAACTGGATGCGGTTTCGGCCAACGAACCGACTCCCGCCCCAGCGGTCGTAGAGTCAGCCGCCGCGGAATCGACCGCTCCGGCAGAATCCGCCACGACCGATGAACCTGCGGAGACCGATGAACCCGCGGCGACCGCCGAGACGCCGGCGGTTCCACCAGCGGTCGAGACACCGGCAGCCGAGCCCGCTCCGGCAACTGCCGAAACACCGCCCGCGCCAACCAAAGCCGTGGCCAAAGAGCACCCAGCCGACTCGAAGGCTGTTTCCAAGCCGGCGGTTGAGTCGAGCATTCGCGTGCCGGTGAGCGTGTTGGACAGCTTGATGAACTTGGCGGGCGAACTGGTGCTGGGACGCAACCAATTGATGCAGACCGTCACCTCGCTCGACAAGAGCGGCTTGGAAGGTGTCGCCTCGCGACTCGACCAAGTCACCAGCGAGATGCAGGAAGCGATCATGCAGACGCGGATGCAGCCGATCGGGACGGTCTTTAGCCGTTTCACCCGTGTCGTCCGCGACCTCAGCAACAAACTCCAAAAAAAGTGCGATTTGATCATCGAGGGCAAAGAGGTTGAAGTCGACAAGTCGATCATCGAAGCGATCGGCGATCCGCTCACGCATCTCATTCGCAACTCGGTCGATCACGGTATTGAAATCCCTGACGAGCGAGCTCAATCATCCAAGACCGAGACGGGAACGATCCAACTTCGCGCCTACCACAAAGCGGGCAAGGTGCGGATCGACATCCAGGACGATGGCCGCGGCATCAATTCCGCTCAGTTGAAAGAGAAGGCCGTCACGAAGGGGCTGATCACGGCCGAGCAAGCCGAGCAGATGGGAGAGCGAGAAGCGGTCCGGTTGATTTTTCATCCGGGATTCTCCACCGCCGCCGCCGTTTCCGATGTCAGCGGACGCGGCGTCGGAATGGACGTCGTCCGCACCAACATCGAACGGCTCGGTGGAGCCGTCGACGTCGAAACGGGAATCGGAGTCGGCACGACTGTCAAAGTCACCTTGCCGCTCACGTTGGCGATCATTCCCTCGCTGATCGTTGGTTGCGGCGAGCAGCGTTTCGCCATCCCACAGATCAACATCGCCGAGTTGGTGCGCGTGCGAACCAATGAACTCTCCGATCGAATAGGCAACATCAAAGGCGCCGAAGTGCTGCGCCTGCGAGGCGCGTTGCTGCCGCTCGTCGCCGCCAACACGGCGCTCGACCTCAGCTCTGTCGACGCGACGGGCCACGCCAGAACAGAAGTCGAACCAACCGACGACACTGACGATGAAGCCCGTCACGTGATCGTGGTCGAGACCGGCCAGACTCGATACGGACTGGTCGTCGACGAGCTGCACGATTCTGAGGAAATTGTCGTCAAGCCGCTCGGCCGACATCTGACGGAGTGCAATTGCCTGGCCGGCGCCACCGTACTCGGCGATGGAAGAGTCGCCTTGATCCTGGACGTGGCCGGCATCGCCGCCGCCACCGACCTGCGAATTTCCGATCACGATGAACACAACGACGACGAAACCGCCGACGTTCATCGAGCAAGCGTCCTGCAGGGCGAGATTCAGTCGGTTCTGTTGTTCAACAACGCACCGGAAGAACTATTCGCGATTCCGATGTCGCTGGTCGCGCGGATCGAGCGGATCGCCGCCGCGCAGATCGACGCGGTAGGCGGCTCCGAAGTACTGCAATACCGGGGAGCCACATTGCCCGTGATGCGGTTGGAACAAAGAGTCGACGCTCTGCCCTGCCCCGAAAAAGACACGCTGTTCGTCATCGTCTTCAATGTGGCCGGTCGCGAGTGGGGCTTGATCGCCTCGGATCTTGTCGACATTCGCGAGTTGGAGATGGAAGTCGACACGCACACGTTGTCGGGCCGAGGAGTCTTGGGATCGATGGTCGTCGATGGCCAAGTAACTCGCTTCCTCGACCTGCACGACATCGTCGATCTATCCGACGGCGAGTCGAACGCCCGGGCGTCCAACGACGGCGAGCGGAGTTCGACCGCGTTCGCCAACGGCGCCCATCGCGTCATGCTGGCCGAAGATTCGGACTTCTTCCGTCACCAGGTTCGCCGCTTCCTGGAGGAGAAGTCGATCGACGTCGTCGATTACGAAAACGGTCGGCTCGCCTGGGAGGCTCTCAAGGCGGGCGAGGAAGTGGACCTGATCATCACGGATGTGGAGATGCCCGAAATGAACGGTTTCGAATTCTGTGAACGGGTCAAATCGGACCCGCACTTGCGATCGATCCCGGTCATCACGCTGACATCCTTGGCTGGCGAGAACGACGAAAAACGCGGGCGTCAGGCGGGAGCCGACGACTACCAAACCAAGATGGATCGAGAACGACTGCTCGCCAGTGTCGACGCGTTGATCGACAAGCGACGTCTCGGATTAACCGCAGCAGCCCATTAGCGAGACAGGACGATGACAAATGCAATTGAAGCTGTCGTGACAACGGGTGAGCGCCGTTTTGTCACGTTTTACGTCGATCAACTGTTGATCGGACTCGATATCGATCAGGTCCAGGAGATCAACCGTCAGTTCGACCTGACAACCGTCCCCCGATCCCCGTCATTTGTGCGCGGGGTGATCAACTTGCGGGGCGAGGTCGTGACGGTGATTGATCTTCGGAGAGTATTGCAGATGCCCGAGGCCGAACTGACCAAGGACAGCCGCAATCTGATCATCCAATCGGACGGCGAGATCATCGGCCTGTGGGTCGACCAGATCGCCGACATTCTGAACATTCCCGTGGAAGAAGTGTCACCGTCACCGGCCAATGTGTCGGGTGTCGATGGCCGTTACTTCCAGGGTGTTCACGCGCTCGAGAACGAAATCGTTGTGATTCTGGACATTGCTGAAACGCTGGCCGGCTAGGTCGGCGCGAAAGAACTAGGGGGAGAATTGTGAAACTTCGCAACCGGCTCGT
>JASMLW010000114.1 GCA_030748485.1 Pirellulaceae bacterium | reverse complement strand
GCAGCAACGTCTGGTTCACCCGTGCTCAAGCACGGGCCTATGCCGCCTGCGGCGGAAGGAGGGCGTAAACGCCCTCGTCTATTGGAATGCGGTGGCGCGGGGCAGCGCGAGTGTGGAACGCGGTGGCGCGGGGCAGCGCGAGTGTGGAACGTTTGGTTGCAGCAGCAACGTCTGGTTCACCCGTGCTCAAGCACGGGCCTATGCCGCCTGCGGCGGAAGGAGGGCGTAAACGCCCTCGGCTTTTGGAACGGGGTGGCGCGAGGCGACGCGAGTGTGGAACGCGATTGCGCGGGGCAGCGCGAGAATGGAACGCGGTGCGCGGGGCAGCGCGAGTGTGGAACGCGGTGCGCGGGGCGACGCGATCGTGGAACGCGGAGGCGCGGGGCAGCGCGAGAATGGAACGTTTGGTTGCAGCCGCCACGTTTGGTTCACCCGTGCTCAAGCACGGGCCTATGCCGCCTGTGGCGGATTGGGGCGTAAACGCCCCAGGTCTTGATCCGTCCGCTTTGACCGTATCAGAAACAGAACACAGCGGTCGCGCGGTCGCGACGTGGAATCGAGCCTCTTGCCGGAGCGGCGTCGTGCGCTCCTGGATCCGGCCTACTGACTACTCGACTAACTCCAAGTTTTTTTCCAGCGGCGGCGAGCGGGTGGACCAGTCCGCCCAATCGAAACCGGTGCTCGATGGCGGAATGAGCGATTCAATCTCAAATTCCCTTCCGCCGTTCGACGATCGCCGCCACGAGATTTCGAAGTACGCCAATACGCCGCCCGCGTACTCCCCTTCTGATGGCCAATTCTTGGGCAAAGACGCATCGAGGAAGTCTGCGTAAATCAACCACACACCGAGTCGCCCCGGTTCAGATTCACCGCCGTTCGGCGATGGGCGAACACGAAAATCGTCCGACCGAGCAATGTGGACTATTGAGGTTCCGTCAAGAATCTTCGCGTCCACCGGATACCACTCCGCTGAAACCATGGGCTGCCTCGATGGCGCACCCAATCGCTCTTCGGAGCCCGGTGATCGATCGTCCGGAGGTCTGATCAACACGGCGGCGAAGTCATTGTCGACGCCTTTGCCGGGATCGACGCCGCCGTATCTTTCCACGCGATCCACCCCGTGCGCCCGCAAGAGGTAGGGGAGATTTGGCCATAGCCACCGCCGGTCTTTGTCCCAGACGCGAACCTGCGCCATCCATGAGTGTTCCGGAAACGCGAGTTGTTCATTCCAACGAACTCGCTGAAGTTCGTCCTGTGGACGTTCGAGCGTGATGTGCACTCGAAATGTGTGAGTCGTCTGGTCCTCAACGGTTTCAAAAACGGACAATTCGCCTCGCAATAACGCGCCCTCTAGTTCTTCTCGCGAACGCCCAATTTCACGAGGCGGCCAAGACACGCCAAACGTCTCAACGCTGTTGGTAACTTTGTCGCGCAGAGCGCTGGGTGCGATGACCTGCGTATCGATGCCTTGAGCAATCTGAGACGCAATCGGAGGCGCAATCGGAGGCCGCTCCGTGCAGCCGATTGCGATAATCAAACAAGGCAGTGCGGATAACAGCAGACGACTTTTCAAGGAAAACTCCCTGAGCATGACGCATCTCAGTACTCAGTACCGTAGTTCAGGTTGGTGCTGCGAGTCGCCGGAATTCCCTGTTCGGTTGAGTGGTGCATCGTGCTTCCGCCGAGTCCGTTACCCGAAATCCAAAGCCGCGGCAGACTAAGGCGCGACCCACTTGCCGTCTTGGAAGTGGCAGAGGCGGGGATCGAATTCGGTCAGCGATTCGAGCTTGAGGATGGGAACCGGGCCGGTTCGCCCACCGCGAAGAATCTGCGACCAGTTCTGCTTCGGCCGCGACTTGGCCGACGGCGTCGCCACCCGTTCGCCGCGAATAGCCATCTCGGCCAAGATCAGCTTTCGCATCATCGTCCTGGGAACGGGCGGCTCCTTGAAATTCCCCCGACAGCGACTGCACTCGGTCTTCTTGCGGCCGGAACAGATCGAGCAAACGCGACCGCGATGACGTCCGACACCGCCGCATTGAGGACACTGCTCCAGCCCGCGCGTGCACTGCGGGCAGCGGACCACCGCGTGTTCCACGAATTCGTCGCGCGTCACGAAGACGGCGACCTTGTCCAGTTGCGCGAGAAACTCGTCACGACGAGAAAAGTTGCGGGCCTCCTGCAACTCGCCGCGCCGCAGCGCCACGATGCCCTGCAGCGCCAAGTCGGCGGAGCCCTCGTCCGCACCTCCGTCGCCCACCGCCGCTGCGACTTTGGCGCCGGCCAGCCAGCGGCGTTCGTGGGCCGGATCGAGCAGGTAGACCATCGCCCGGAAACGCCGCTCCTCCTCCGAGTTCCTCGCCAGATTCGTCATGCCCAACAGACAGCTGCGCCCCCGTTCCGCGGGATTCAAATAAGCGGCGATCAGATAGAGCCGGATGCCCAACTCCCGAGCGTCCGGATCGGCCTTCTTCTCGGCGAGTTCCTCGGCGAACGTTTGGTAAGCTTGCGGCTTGTCGCTCCGCAACGTCGCCAGGCGATCCTTGTCGACGGGATTGAGAAAGATATCGATCTGCTGACGGTCGAAGACGCGCTCGCGGAAGCCGCCGTCGCCCGTCGGCACATTTAACACAATCTCAAACTCGCTCTCGCTAACGAGCTTACCGCGGACGGTGGCGCCGTCTTTCAGGACGACCGAAGCCGCCGGGCAAGCGGCCGTCCAACCCGCGATCAGCAGGGCGGCGACCGCGGAGGTCGTGCGGGCGACGCGCGGGAGCCGATGGCGGCCGGCAATTCGACTTGTCAGAGGCTGTGATGATGTCATCAGTGCCGGCTCGTGGATCATTTGGGTTGGCTGTGGAGAAGCCACAGCTTTACAGCCGCCGCTTCCCCGGTCCGAATCTGCGCGAGTACATGCGTCGCTTTTTGGTCACTCGCCTCCAAATCGGCTAAGACTTCGTCGACGCCGCTCGACAGTTCAGGGCGCGTCTTTCGAGTCTCGATCGCGATCAATCTCAAATAGACGCGTTGATTGTTCGCCGTCGCCGACAAGTTGTCCTCGCTCAAATAGTCGAGCGCGGCGCGCAGATGAGGCAGTTCCTTGAGGTACGCGCCATCCGCGCCGCCCACGCCGGAGCCGCTGAGTTGCGCTGTCGATTGGTCGACCAGCAACTTGAGCACATCGGCGGCCGACTCGGCGCCCAGGTACTGCTCGGCGGCGACGCCGCGAACCTTCGCCTGCGTCTTGTACGTGTCGCGATAGATGTTCGCCACGACGTCGTAAACGCCGGACGACACCAGCGACGAACCCTTCGACTGCAAGTCTCGCAACATGCCGCTGAGCAAGACCTGGCGAACTTCCCGGCGCCACTTCAAAGGCTCCGTCTCCGTGATCTCACGCCCCAATACGGCGGTCATCAACTCGACAACTTGTTCGTCCTTCGACGAAACCTCATTCAGTTCATCCGCCAAACCGAGCCGCACGGTCGGCCATTTTCCAACCGTGGGAACAAGCGGCATCATGGCTCGGTGTTCGTTGATCGACTTGGGCGAGACCAAGTATTTCGCCAAACCGTAGGCCGCCGGCGGCGGCAAGTCGGGAATCTCACCCATCCCGACAAGCTGCGTCAAAACCATGATCCGCGAGTTAGGTCGCGAGAGCGAAGCGATCGCTTGAACCTTGCGGTTTAGATCATCGTTCAGGCTCTCACCAATCCGCCGCCCGTAGATCGGCGGCGCGGAGGGAGCCATGACGGGAGCCTTGACCTTCGCCGGACCGCTGTCCACCAACTCGTCAAACGTCGCCGAACCAAACTCGCCCTTGGACAGGGCGGCTCCCAGAGTGGCCATGTGCGTCAGTTCGACAATCTCGCGAGCCATTGCGTCGGTGTCGGCCACCTTCGCCCCCAACCGCGACAGCAATCCGTCCGCCTGCGATTTGAATTGCTTGTAGCGATCCTCATTGGTCACTCGCTTCACGACACCCAGCTTGGTCCGCACCTCCGCGGCGATCTCCGACAAAGCGATCGGTTCGCTAAGCAACCCGGTGCGGCGGAGCAGTCGGCCGCCCAGAAACAGTTGCAGCTCGCGGTCTTCCACTTCTTCGAACAACTCGACGTACTTCAGCACCGTGTGCGGATCCTCCGACGAAACACCTCGTCGAATCGACTCTTCGTATTCGACCCAGTCATCGCCGATCGACGGCAACAGCGAGACGAGGAAGTCGGTCTCGAACTTCTCCTGTTCGGCCGGATCCAAATAGCGGCGTCCTTCGATTTGAATCTGTTCGTGGAGCGAGCCCACGTCGTCGGCGTCGGCGGCGCCGGCCAGAGCGGTCAGTCGACCGTAGAGTCGCTTGCAGACCGGCGCGAATACGTCCTGCTCAAGTCGAGCCATTTCGAGCGTCCGGTCGACGACGACGCCAAACGCCGATCCAATCGCCCGGCCCAGCACATCCGCCCGCTCTTCAGCGACCGTCATGTGCATCAGCGACGCCAGCGCCGTCCGCGCCGCCCAGAAAACTCGCACCACAGCGGCCTCGCCATCCACCTTCTCCAAATCCTCGGACATGATGCCGACGAGCGTCTCGCGCAAGTAACTGGCGTTATCGTCGGAGGGTTCGAGCGCGTAACAGCCGGCGATCACGGCCGTCAGCGACTCGCGTTCGCTGCGATCGCCGCGACCGGCGACGCGCAACAGGGAAGCGTACGCTTGAGATCGATCGGCTTCGTCGCCGTCCTGGATCCTCTGCAGATTCGTCTTTTGGTCGTTGATCAGAATCCGCGCGCGAGTCAGCGCGACGTGAAGATCCTTGTCGACCCACCCCGGCGCCGGCTCCTCACCAACACCACCCGCTGTTGCCGCGCCGCTGGAGGCGTTGAGGTTGGAGTCGATCGTGGGAATCGACGTGGGCTGAAACTGATCCTTGAGGAAGATCCAGCCGCCCGCTCCGGCAACAGCGCAGACAGCCAACACGGCGAAGGCCAACGACGCCGAGCGGATCTGCCGAGTCTTGGCGCGCTGCCGCTTTCTCGCGTCAACGCAATCTTCGATCACCTCGTCGATCTGTTCCGAGTCGAGCCCCCACTGGGCTCCCTCCTGGTGAATCCGCATCCGCACGTCGACGCCGATGCGGGCCGTGTTCGTCATCTTCTCGTCGACAATCTCGGCGATGTGCTGACGAGCCTGCTCGACAGAAATGATGTGCAAGCCCAGCTTCTTCGCCACTTCGCGTATCTGCGGCCGGCTGCGGTCCTCCGGCAGGCCGTGCAACTCCTCGCCGATCTCGACAAGCTCATCCTCCAACGCCGCGTGGAGAATCGACGCGTGAGCCAACAGCGATTCCTCCAGCGCGGTCGCAAATTCAGCCTGCTGGGTCTGCAATTGCGCTTCGGCGTCTTGCTGTTGTTTGCGGCCTGTCCCCTGCAGTAGAGCGAGCCCGCGCTCGTAAGCAGCTGAGGAGAGTTCGAGTTCGTCGGCCACCGTCTCCATCAGCATCCGGCTCTTCACATTGACGCCCCGTTGTTCGGCGATGATCAATGTCGCCCGCTCCAGGAACGCTTCCAGCTTGGCTTCGTCACCGGGTTGGGCCGCTTGTTCCTCCTGTTGTCTGGAGAGAACGGGCAGCCCGCGCTCATTCGCCAACTCGTATATCAACCACCGCGCCCACGTCTCGGAGATTCCCAGCTTCTTACATCCCTCGCGGGCGAGCCGCGTCTCCTTCTTCGACGTCACCACCGGCGTACTCATCGCGTCAAACGCGCGGTTGACGTACGAACGGAACGAGTCGCGTGGTTTCTTTTTGCGTTTCGGTGCGACAACCGTCGACGGCGGCGGCTCGGGCGGCGCGGTTGGATCGAGGTCGCCAAAGTGGCTCGGCGGTGGCGGCGGTGTTGGTGTGGCTTCGAGAAAAACGACGTCCGGGTCCGGCACTTCCAGCGACTGCAGCGCGGCGAGCATATCGTCTTCGCCCAACCCGGCCTCTTGGGCGGCCGCTTTGAGCAAGACCTGGGCGGCGGGAGTCATCCCCTTCTGTTCGGCGAGGATCTGTCGGGCGCGAATCGAGAAGACGGCCCGCTTGGCGCCCGCCGACAGCTCCACCGGCGTGATCTCGTTGGCCGCCACCTCGAGCGGCGTGACATCGGCGATCGAAACCGCGGACCGATCGGAACCGCGATCGGCGACCGGTTCCGGCGCGGGCGGCGGAGGGGGAGTCGTCTGGCGTTGCCGACCGGCCGGCAAGGGCGGAGGCTTGGGAGGCTCTGGACGCGAGGAGACCGGCCGCAGCGGCGCATCGTCGACGACGTCGTCGTCACCGATAAAAACCACCTCCTCCGCTGTCGCCGGCACAACCTGTTGCCGGCTCAAGTCGATCAACACCTCCTGCAACTGGGCCTTGGAGAGACCACAGCCTTTGGCCATCCGGGCCAACGCAATCTTCGCCTCGTCGTCCAACTGCCGCCCCCGCTCCAACAGAATGGGCTGCGCCAGTTCGAGAAAACGCTGCACCTCGGGCGGGCGCGTCGAGTTTTGACGATCTCCGGACATCCAGTCTTGGACCCCAGAACGGGCGGACGGGGGAAAATGGACAGTTCGTCCATTATAGGCATGCTCGGGGCCACTCCCAAAACAGCCGTCACAACCGGTGCGGGCCGCGGATGCTGAGAAGAGGTCGGAGCATCTCGAATCGGCCTCTATCGCGACCGCCAAGGCCAGTGCCAACGCCAGTCGTCCGTTGGCCGTGCGACTTGGATTACGAGCCCTTGAGATCCGCTTCCAACTTGGTGAATTGCGTTCGCCACGCGGCTGCGCCGAAATTCGGGTAGAGCAGTTTGTATTGCCGCAACGCCTTACTCGCTTTGCCCTTGTCGATGCGAGCCAAGCAGGCGAGCTGATGGTACTTGGCTTCGCACCAAGGCTCGCCGCCGCGCGGCAACCCGTTCACCAAGGTCCGCCAGTAATTCAACGACGCCTCAAAATCGCCACTGCGAAACAGCGAAACGCCCGCCCGCCTCAGATACCCCTTGTCGCTGGGGAAGGCGGCCAGCAACTTCCGCAGCTGTCGCGACGCCTGTTCGTGTTGGTTGGCGGCCGCCATGTACTCGGCCAGTCGCGAACTGGCGGCTCGCGCATTCTTGTTCGCGGCCAGCGCATTGGGCGAATCTCCCAACCGCATCACCAGCCTTTGATAGATGCTGATCAACTCTCCCCGCACGCGCTGCGCGGCCGGACCGGCGGCGGTCGCCATCTGCGCTTCGAGCCCTTTGGCGACCACGATCAAAGCGGGTAGTTCATACGACCCGCCCGAGGCGTTCTCGACAAGCCAAGCGGCGTGCAGTTTTCTCGCCGGCGCGGCTCCCGTTTGCGAAGCGAGTTGCAATTCGCGGAAGTGATACTCGGCGACGGTTGAATCGCTGGAAGCCGTGGCGGCGGCGAGCGGTTTGGCGCGACTCAATGCGGTTTGAGCTTTCGCCAGATCGGCCGCATCGCCGTTGATAAACAGATCGGCCGTCATCAAATGAGCTTTCAACACGCGGCTTTTCTGAGACGAGTCTCTCTGAGCAGCGGCGACGAATGTGTCGACGGCGTTCGTCAATTCGGCCGCCCAACTCTTCCGCGCTCCATCTTTCGACTCGCGCCACTGTTGATGAGCGATCATGCACATGTCGTAGCGGGCGGCCAGGTAGTTGGGCGACTCGGGCTTCACAGCTCCCAACTGCCGCATCGAATCGCGCGGCGATGCGCCGGAGCGCCGCAACTTGCTGATGAAGTAATCTGCTTTTTTGGCGTACTCGTGGTCTGGAAAATCTCGCTTGATTCCTCGCAAGACCTCGATGGCTCG
Organism: Pirellulaceae bacterium; assembly: GCA_030748485.1. Lineage (GTDB taxonomy): Bacteria > Planctomycetota > Planctomycetia > Pirellulales > Pirellulaceae > JASMLW01. The sequence continues at coordinate 1,357 of JASMLW010000114.1, read as the reverse complement.
GGTGGCGAATCGCAATTCGTCTTTGGCGATTTTGTTGTAGCTGACAAACGCCATCCAGGCGGCGTCGATCGCCGACGAATCGCCGGACGCTTTCAAGGCGGTCAGCGACTGTTCGTAGTGCCCGCCGGCTTTCTCGTACTCGTCGAGTTTGTAGTAGCACCACGCGAGTTCGTAGCGGCACTGCGATGCGGCGCCCGCGTTGTTCTTCGCCTCGGGCGCGCGAAGAGCTCCCTCGAGAATCGTCGCCGCTTCGCGGTACTTCGCCTCGCCGTCCTCTTCGTCTTTGGCTTGGGCGATCAGCTTTCGAGCTCGCACCCAGCTCAAATAGAAGCCCCCGCCGGTGAGCTTGACGCCGTGTTTCTCGACCAGCTGATCGATCGCTTTTTGCTGCCGCAACTTGGCCAGGCCCTCGACTCCCAAGCCGGCCAGTCGAGTCAGGTCGGGTGTGGTCGGCGCGCCGTCGGCATAGGCGGCGCGGACCAGCGCTACGCACAAACTGACCTTTCCTTGCGTGGCGTTCCCGTTGTACGTGGCGATTTCGCCCCGCGCAAACTCGGCCGCTTCCGCCAACCGCCCACTGTTCAACAATCCGCGCACGAACCAATAGGGGGCCTGGTCTTGGATCTCCGGCGTGACGCTCGCATGGCGGAGCCACTCGAAACAAGTTCGGCTGCCCTTCAAGTTGCCAATCGCCGCCTCCGCCAACCCGAGGCCGACGAGCGCTCGGGCGCGCCACACCGATTCCAGCGCCAGCCACTCCACCTCCACCTCGTCGTATTCTTCCTCTTCGACGCCGAGGATCTGGCGGAACAGCACTTGAGCTCGCTGAAATGAATCGCCGCCGGCCACCAGACCGTGGTAGTACTTCGACCAGGCCGCGAAATAAGTCGCTCGCCCGGCGACCGCCTGGATGCGGCGCAACTCGCGCTCCTTGGCCGCCACACGGCGGTCGCCGTCGTTCAGTTCGTCGATCTCCTTCAGCAACGCCTCCGTCTGCGCGTTCAGCTGTAACTGGCGATCGTCGAGCGTCGGCGCGATGCGGGCGAGTATCTCGGTGGCTTCCTTCTTCGCCGCCTGCTGACTGCGGTCGGCGATCCAAGTGGAGACCAGCGATTCAGCCCGGTTGTAATCCGCCTGCAACAGCATCACTTCGAGCGACGGCGTGTTGGCGTCCGGCGCCTTGGAGATCAACGCCTGAATCCGGCGGAATGTGTCGTTGTATTTCACCTGATCGGACGACGCGGCCATCAGTTGAGCGGCGTAGAGATCGGCCAGCTCTTTGGCAAACTTGGTCCGCTCGCCAGGTTGCAGGTCGGTGCGATCGATCAGCAACTCGTACTGCGTCACCTGGAGATCG
>JASMLW010000113.1 GCA_030748485.1 Pirellulaceae bacterium | reverse complement strand
CACCGCAAGTCTCGACAACACGGTCAAGGTTTGGGACGCCGCCACGATGAAGGAGGTGGCTCGGCTGCGAGGCTTTGGGGATGGCGTGGCCGTGTCCACCTACACGCCCAATGGCAAGTTCATCATCACCGGGTCGCTCGACAAGTTGGTTCGCGTCTGGGATGCGGGCGGCTCGCTGCAGGCGACGTGGAGCGGGCACGGCAACTTCGTCACCGCGGTGGCCACTTCGCCGGACAGCGGGCGAGTCGCCACCGGTTCCTACGACAACGCGGCGCGGATCTGGGATTTGAAAAGCGGCTCGACGACGCACACCCTAACGGGCCACTCCGGGGCCGTCCTGGGAATCGCCTACCACCCTCAGCGAGCCGAAGTGGCGACCGCCTCGAAGGACGGGTCGATTCGCATTTGGGACGCCGCGACGGGTGATCTGAAACACTCTTTGGCCGGGCACACCGGCGCCTCCGAGGCTGTTGCGTACGACGACGCGGGCCGATTCCTCTATTCGGGTGGAGCCGACGGGTTGGTGAAAGTGTGGAACGCCGCCACGGGCGCTGAGATCGCCTTCTTCGCCGGGCATCGCGGCTACGTCAAATCCGTCGGCGTCCACCCGTCCGGCGAGTTTCTCGCCTCCGGCGGTAACGACGGTTCGGTCCGACTGTGGCAGGCCAAGACGCGGACCGAGGTCGCCAAGTTGGCTGAGCACAACAACACGGTTTACAGCGCGCGTTTCTCTCGCGATGGCAAGTGGTTAGTGACCGCCGGCTTCGATCGCCAGGCGATCGTCTGGAAACTTGACGTCGGGGCGTAACAGCTTGTCGGTGGAGTTTTACGGCTGCATTTTGCCGCTCTTTGCCGGCGCAGGTCGCAAATTGCGACATCGCCCCCAGCCGCCCCGCGAACGCGCCTTCCTGTTTCTCTCCCGAATCGCGTCTGGGCGACATTTGCGTGTTTGGCGCCCGAGTTGCTTCTCCAAACGCCTTGTCGCAATGTGACGAGAGACTTCAGCCGACGACGACTCATCTTGGGCGGTCACCTGCCGATTGGCGAGTGCAGAATCCAACGTGGCTGAAGAGGTTGAGCGGTGGACCGTCGCCGTCTCGACCCTCTCTTTTCATCTCCGGCGACGTCCAGGCTGCAGTAGCAAAGAAGTCGAGTTGCTCGTCGCGAGCAGAGTCAGAGGAATCCCGCTGATAAGGCGCGATCGGTGCGGTGCCGGTCGCGCCTTTTTTTCATCTGTCGAGGCTCAGACCCAACTCCTTGCTCAGACGTGCGGGATCACCTACCGTAGAACGCGGTATGCCGACAACCATTCATCAACGCCGTTGGCGAGTCAACTTCTCTCAGGAAGCGCTCGCCAAGATGTTCACCGATTCGCGCGGTCTCAGTTCCGACGGCGAAGCGTATCTGGTGCTCCGCGACAATCAGACCTGGCGCGACGTCTATCGGCTCGATCCGGCGGTCGCCCACTCGATCGGCCGCGACGAGACGAACGAATTCGTCTTGAACGATCATCGCTGCAGTCGCCGCCATTGCAGCATTCAACGAGTCGACGGCGAATGGACGATCCAAGATCTGGACAGTCGCAACGGCACGGCCGTCAATGGGATCAAGATCCCCGCCCAGCAGTATTTGGGCGACGGCGACATCATTCGTGTGGGTCGTACGCAGTTCCTCTTTACCTGCGACCTCACGCAGCGATTCGCCGACGACTACGGGGGCGACGACAGCGGCGAAGAGGAGGAGACGTCGCACGATTCAGATTCGGAAGACGCGTCGTCGAGCGACTCGTCGGTTGCCGACGACCCGCAGATTGTCGAGGTCCAGGGCAACTCGGGGCTCTTTTCGGAGGGGTTGGTGAATTCGGATGACGAAGGTCTCCGCCGCGCATTCTCCAACCTCTACAAATTGATCGCGCGACTTGTCTCGGCTCCGACGGTTCCCGCGCTTTGTGAAGTCGTGTTGGATGAAGTGTGCGCGGCGCTGGACGTCGAAATGGGAGCCGTGCTGTTGTTTCCTCCCGGGCACGACGACCCGACGGATGTCGACGAGCTGCGGATCCTGGCCTATCACGCTCCACAGGGCGCGCCGTACCAAAAGGTGTCGACCCGGTTATCGCGGGCCGCGCTCAAGCAACGACAGGGCGTATTGGCGATGGACGTCGGGCGACACACCGAGTTTCAGACGCTCCACGACTTGAAAGCTCAAAGTGTTGTTTGCGCTCCGATTCAAACCGACGACTACTTGTTCGGGCTGCTGCACCTCTATTCGCTGCGGGCGGAACAGCCGCTCGACACCGAATCGCTGGCGTTCGCGGTTGCGGTCACCGAGCAAACAGCGGCGTCGCTCGTTCGGCTCAACCAGCGCGATCTGGCCGTCGCCGGGTTCGAGTACGTGCAGGACGAGAACCATGTGCTGCGGCGGATGTTGGAGATCGAAAGCGATCTGGTCGGGCGGAGCGACTCCATGCAGCGGCTGCGAGACACGATCGCTCGAGTGGCGGCGTCTGACGCCACGGCTCTCGTCCGCGGTGAAAGCGGCGTCGGCAAGGAACTGGTGGCTCGCGCGATCCATTTCAACAGCGATCGGAAGGAGGGGCCTTTCGTCTGTTTGAACTGCGCGGCGTTGAGCGAAAACCTGCTGGAGAGCGAACTCTTTGGGCACGAGCGGGGATCGTTTACCGGCGCGACCGAGCGAAAGATCGGCAAGTTCGAACACGCACATCAAGGCACTCTGTTCCTCGATGAGGTCGGTGAGATGCCGTTGGCGATCCAGGCCAAGTTCCTCCGCGCATTGGAAGGCCAGCCCTTCGAGCGAGTCGGCGGCAATGAGAACATTCACGTCGACGTGCGGGTGGTCGCCGCTACGAATCGCGACCTCGAACAGGCGGTTGAGGCGAGTGAGTTCCGCAACGATCTGTTTTATCGTCTGCAGATTCTCGAGATCCTGGCGCCGCCGCTCCGCGAGCACGCCGGCGACATTGCCGAGTTGGCGAATCACTTCCTGCTTCGCTGCTGCGAGCGGCTTGGCCGAACGGGTGTCTCGTTAAGCAAAGACGCATTGCGCGAGTTAGAGCAATTCGATTGGCCCGGCAACGTCCGCGAGTTGCGCAACGTGATTGAGCGGGCGGTCGTACTGGCCGACGGACCGGAGATTCAGCCCGACGACATTTCGCTTCGTCCGACGTCGTCGCGGCGCTCCGCGGCGACCCCGTCCAACTATCGTCCCCGCCCGTTGGAAGAGATGGAGCGCGAGCACATCGAGGCGACCTTGCGTTGGACGAAATGGCACAAGCGCGAGGCGGCCCGCATCCTCGACATCAATCGCTCAACGCTCGATCGCAAGTTGGAGCGATACGAGATCGAACCTCCCGACCCGTCGTGAGCGGCGTCAGTAGGTCCTGCCTGCCGGGCCGGACTTCGCGACGAAGTCGCGACATGCAGGACCGACCATTTGCCCCAGCGCTGGCGGCCTCCGAAGGCGACCCGGAAAGGCCATCGCACGTAACTCCTCGGCCCAGACCGGTCGTTTTCACGAGCCGGCCGTCCGAAAGTTGCGCAAGCTGAATCCGCACGCCGCGTACGGTATACTGGCCCGCGTCGCGCCTCTTCTCGATCTCTCCCTTTGGGTCTCAACATGAATACTCGACTGCGCATCGTGACGCTTACACTCCTGCTCTCTTTGGCAAGTACCGCATCGGGCCAACCGAAGGAATTCAACTACGACGAATCGAAAGTGCCGAAGTTCAATTTGCCCGATCCGCTCAAGCTGTCCAACGGCGACTCTGTCAAGGACGCGGCGGCTTGGCGAAGTGAGCGACGGCCGCAAGTTCTGGAATTGTTCCGCGAGCACGTCTACGGACGAAGCCCAAAGAAGCCGCGGCGCGTGTTCGCCGAGGTCGTCGAATCGGGCCAGGCGCTCGAGGGGCGGGCGACGCGCAAGCAAGTTGACATTCGACTCCAGCGCGACGGCGGGCCCGTCCTGCACGTTCTGATCTACTCTCCCGCGAAGAGCAACGGTCCCACACCGGCCTTTCTGGGGCTCAATTTCAACGGCAACCACACCGTCTCCAACGACCCGGCTGTCCCGGTCACCAAGAACTGGGTGCGGCGCGGTAAGAACAATCGAGCCTCCGCGGATTCGCGGGGAACCAGCGCGTCGCGATGGCAAGTCGACCGGATCGTCAAACGAGGCTACTCGCTGGTCACGCTGTACTACGGCGACATCGATCCCGATTTCGACGATGGATTCAAGAACGGCATTCACCCGCTCTATTTGAAGAAGGGCCAAGCCAAGCCGGCGGCCGACGAGTGGGGATCGATCGCCGCCTGGGCGTGGGGGCTGAGCCGAGTGCTCGACTATCTTCACACCGATGAATCGATCGACCAGACCAAGGTCGCCGTCATTGGCCATTCCCGTCTCGGCAAGACCTCGTTGTGGGCGGGGGCTGAGGATCCGCGGTTCGCGATCGTGATCTCAAACAACTCCGGTTGCGGAGGCGCCGCGCTCAGCCGCCGGCGTTTTGGCGAAACGGTGAAACGAATCAACACGTCCTTTCCACATTGGTTTTGCGACAACTTCAACAAGTACAACGACAATGAAAACGAGCTGCCGGTGGACCAGCATATGCTGGTCGCCTTGATGGCTCCGCGCCCCGTCTACATCGCGTCGGCCGAACAGGATCGCTGGGCCGATCCGCGCGGCGAGTTTCTCTCGGCCAAGTTCGCCGAACCCGTCTACCGATTGCTCAACGCCGGTGGGTTGGGCGCGGAGCAGATGCCGGCCGTCGACAAGCCCGTCGCCGATCGCCTCGGATACCACATCCGCACGGGCAAGCACGATGTCACGGCGTACGATTGGGATCGATACCTGGACTTCGCCGACAAACACTACGGTCGTTGAACAGTCCGATCACTCGCACCCATCATCGGCGCGAGGCTGCTTCTTTCGTCTCGCGTCGTCAAACAAGTTGCGGGATCGGTTTACCCGCCGTGATCAGGCGAACGACTTCCTGTGGCGCGCCGCTTTCCAACCGCAGCCCGCCGAGATCGAAGAGCGCGTTCATGATCGTGCCGAGCAGTTCGCTGCTGGAGACGGGATCGGACACGGGCGCTCCGCCGTTGCGGTCCGAGCGGCCCACGACGACACCTTGGGGCAAGCCGCCCCCGCTAAACGCCAATGTGCAGAGGTTGCCCCAATGGTCGCGGCCGCCGTTCTTGTTGATCCGCGGCGTCCTGCCGAACTCACCAGTGATTACGAGCAAGATGTCGTCGGTCAGACCGCGTGCTTGGACATCTTCGATGAAGGCGGAAACAGCCTTGTCGACGGCGGGCGTGAGAGAGCTCAATCCATCGACCATGGTGAACTCTTTGCCGCCGCCGTGCATGTCCCAGCCGCCGCAGGTGACCGTGACAAACCCGCAGCCGGCTTGGCAAAGTCGACGGGCCAGCAGCAACTGTTTTCCCAGTCCGAGCGGTGAGAACTGTTTGGCGTAGGCGTTGCGCTTCTTCACCGCTTCGCTGGGAGCAAACATGCTCGTGTCGTAGCGTTCGATCGTCGCGGGAGACTCCTGGCTGAGATCAAAGGCGCTCGCCGCGCCGCGCGTCAAGACGTCAAACGCTTGTTGTTGGAAGCGGTCGGCGCCCTCCAGCAACCGGCTCGTCGCGACAAACCGCTTGTGTCGATCGAGTTGACGCAGCAGAGATCGCCGATCATCGAGCCGTTCGGGCTTCATCTGCAGACGCATGTTGTCGATGATCTCACCGCCCGCGCTCGGATCAAACGGTTTGTACGCACTGGACAACTGCCCCGTCTGCGACACCCGCGAAACGCTGGCGTAGAGATCCTTGTACGCGCTGTCGACGGCGGCGGGAATGACCAGGCTGTTTCGCGGGATCCCCGTCTGTGGATTCGTCAAGCCGGCCGCGGCGGCGTACAGCGCACCCATCATCGCGCCGCTCGGGTTGCCTCCCGCCATGACGTGATGGGCGGCCGGTCCGTGGCTTGAGATGCCGTGCCGGTACGAGCGGACGATGGCCAGACGATCGGCGAGCGCGGCGATCCGTGGTATCGAACCACCGAGCGCGACCCCGGGAATCGGCGTCGCCGCCGCGCCCGTGATGCTGCGGATTTCGGCCGGAGCCTGCATCTTGGGATCGAATGTTTCAAATTGAGTCGGCCCGCCCTGCAGATTCAGGAAGACGACCGAGCGGTCTTTCACCGCTTCGTTCGCGCAGGCTCGCGCGGACAGCAACGAGGCCAACGACAAACCGCCAATCGCCCCTCCGCCGATCCGCAGGAAGTCTCGTCGGCCGCAGCTCGTCGATTCTCCGATTGTCAGCATCTTGTCACTCTCCGCTGGTCCCAAAAAGGAGCTTTCCGCCTCAACGCGAGACTAGGTAAATGCCTTACGTTGTGCAAGACGATCGTATCAAAAGTTGTGTGTCGCCAACAACATACAAAGATAGCTACGCCTTTGGGGGGGTGGCTGCGTTAGCCCCGCATGTTAGGGGCTTCACTGATGGAAACGAGTAACACAGTCGATGTTTTCCCGCATGGGGCATTTGTTGGCATCGATACACATCGGCATCTGGCGCACTCATCTATCGGCCGTCCTATGACCTCTCTCACTCGAATACTGCTAGTCGACGACGATCATCTGGCGCTGCGAGCTCTGCTGCGGATTTGCCGGGGCGGCTTTGACGTGCAGACCGCCGGCAGCGCCGCAGAGGCGCTTCAAGTTGTCCGCGAGCATCCGCCGCAAGTTGTGATATCGGACCAGATCATGCCCGGCGTCAGCGGAGTCGAGTTGCTCGGTGAGATCAGGGAGACGACGCCTGACGTCCGGCGCATTCTGATGACCGCATCGGCGAACGACTTGACTCAACAGGCGCTCGAGCAGGGCGTCGCGCAGTCGGTTTTGGAAAAACCGTTTGATCACGAAGAGCTGGTTGCGACGATCGACGCGCTGCTGGCCGAGTAGTCGGCCGCCGGCACTGTGACTCGCGTTGTGACGCCGCCTCTTCGTGTGAGAACCCCTTCGGCAGCGCCGCGCTGGCGCTCACTCAGCTCCTACTGCGCAACAAACGAGACGGCGTCGGCGATCACGTATCCGTTCGCCCCTTCGTTGGAGACCACGACACTAGTCGAACCGTCGCAATCAAACAGACCGAGTGAGCGCCAGATTCGCCCGGCTCCGTGTTTGGCTCGTTGATTGACGGAGAACGTTTTGGATCCGTCCGCTGAATGGACGGTGACGTTTGCGTTCGAAGCTCGATTCGAGTGTGGCGCATAGTAGAGCCGGACCTCGTACTTGCCCGCTTTAAGATCGGCTTGAAACGTCGCCGTTTTTTCGCCTTGGCCCATGTTGCCGTCGTGCAGATAACGACCGTCGAGAAACGGTGGCGTCGAGGAACTGGGAGTCCATGCTCCTCTCAACGTCGCTTGCCCGTCATCGACGACGATTCCCGGTTGTTTTAGTGAGCTGAGTACGGGTCTCGATTTGGTTTGTGGAGGCAGGTCGAGTACTTGCTTGTCGGCGAGCAGTCGGGCCCGCAGCTTGTCGTACGGGACGTCTTGCACGGACGTGCCGCCGTCAATCGCCAAGGCGGCCGCGGTTGCGGCCGATTGTCCCAACACCATAAACACCGGCTCCATGCGAATCGAACCGTACGCGATATGCGATGACGACAGGCAGACGGGCACGAGCAGGTTGGTCGCCTCAGCTCGCCGAGGCGTGAGGGACCGGTAGCTGACCAGATAGGGCCCGCCGGGTGAGACTTGAACGTCGCCTTCGTTCTGGACGTATCCATCGGGCGTGACATAGCGCTGCGTATTGTGTGAGTCCATGTTGTAGGAACCGAGGCCGACCGAGTCCTTGACGATCCGCAACCGGCGGCAGTCGTGTTCGGTCGTCACGTACTCGCCAACCATCCGGCGGGCTTCCCGCACGTAGATCTGATGCGGCCAGTTGTCGTTGTCGACAAACTCGTCGGCCGCCAATCCCCAGCGACTCATTTCTCGCTTGATCGACGCCGGCGCGCGGGGATGGTGAGACAACGTCCACATGAGCCCCTCTTGATAGCGCCGGTGTTCGGCCAGGATTCTTTCGCGCTCCGCGTAACTCGCTTCCGGATAGGAGTAGTTCATGCCGATGTTGTCCGTCGACACGGCGCAGTTGTTGTTGGTGTCCGTCTTGCCGTTGGGCATCATGTCCGGCTTCAAAGGCAATCGCATGTCGCCGGCCTCGAAATTGCGCAACAGCAATTCGTACTGTCGTTCGTCGTAACCGTCCGGCTTGCGAAAGGGCGTGCGGTTAGCGGCGACGTTCGACATGCAGAGACGGTAGCAATAGGCCTGCAGTCGCTTGTCGCCCGTTCCATCCTCGCCGGGCGGTTTGGCTGAGACGCCCGGCAACAATCCGCTCGCCGGATCTCCAGGCTTGACGTATGGATCGACATTCTTGACGAAACGGTGTTTGTGCGTGTTCTGACGCTTCTGCACGCCGTTGAGCGTTTCGTCGTAAAGAGAGTTGGCCTCGCGGCCGACCGCATAGCTGACGCCAGCCGCGGCCAGCAGGTCGCCTTCGTAGGTGGCGTCGATAAACATGGCGCCGCGGTAGACGCGGCCACTTTCGCAGGTGATGGCTGCGATGCGAGCGCCTTCTTTACTGACGCCTGACGCCCGATTCAATCTCTCACCGCGGACGACACGGATCTTGTCGCGCTTCATCCACGACTCAACGATCTGCTCGGCGACACGCGGCTCGAACGTCCACATCGCGTCATCTTGTGGACGATAGCGGCCGTACGCCTCCGCCCGTTCAAACTTCCACGCCGCGTCGTCGTCGTAGTGCTGCTTGACGGCCCGATAGAATTCCCGCGAGACACCGCCGATCACCCGCTTGTCGCCGCTGTCGGTCCAGCCGAGCCCACCGGTCGTCAGCCCACCCAGATGTCGACCCGGTTCAATCACGATGACGGTCTTGTTCATGCGCACGCACTGGACGGCCGCCGCCACGCCCGCCGATGTGCCGCCGTAAATCACGACGTCGTACGAGGAATCGGCTGCGGCCGTCGGCGCGGGTGAGCTGACCCAGCAGGCCACGGCCAAAAGTGGCAACGCCACACACAAAGCGAGCTGCCGAACAGGAGTGGCCGTGGCGTAACGCGTGCGGTTGGACTGCATGAATTGCTCCGACAGAAGGACGTTCGCGTCCATTATGTGCAGCGGTGGCGGCGCAGGCGAGTACGGCTCAGCGCAGCCGGACCCAATCCTACAACTAGCACCGCGCCGCTGGTATTCTCGATCGACTTGCCAGAACAGATGCTGATGTAGCGCAGGGCGAGTGCCTACTGCGCTCTGCATCGCCTAAGATGGTGACTGCGTATCAGGTTCCCCGGCGAGCATGACGACAACGAGAGGCGCGGATGGTCAATGGTCCGTTGGGCCGCAAACTGCGGATGGGAATCATCGGCGGCGGCGCGCTCTCATTTATTGGCAAGGTGCACCGCACGGCCGCACAGCTCGATCTGCGCGCGGAACTTGTGGCCGGCGCTTTTTCATCCGACCCGGCGAAATCGATCGCCGCCGGTCGTCAGCTAGCCTTGAACCCAGCTCGTGTTTATGCGACTTGGACCGAGATGCTCGACGCCGAACGCCGGTTGCCCGCCGACAAGCGGATCGACTTCGTTACCGTCGCCACTCCCAACGACACGCACTTCCAACTTGCCGGCTCCGCGCTGGCCGCCGGGTTTCACGTCGTCTGCGACAAGCCGATGACCAATGGGATCGCCGAGGCCGAACAATTGGCCGAGCAAGTGGCGCGATCCGGCCGCGTGTTCCTACTGACTCACAACTACACAGGGTACCCACAGGTCCGGTTGGCGCGTCAGTTGATCGAGTCGGGTGAGTTGGGGGAGATTCAGGCGGTTCGCGTTCACTATCTCCAAGGGTGGATGCGCAGCCGGCCGCCCGGTCAGGTTTACCCGCGGGGCAATTGGAAGTACGAGGCGGGACGCGCCGGCGTGTCGGGGACTTTTGGCGATGTCGGTTCGCACGCCTACCATCTGGCTCGCTTCGTAACTCAGATCCGACCCACACGTGTGTCGGCAACTCTGCGGGCGTTCTCGCCGGGCGGGGCGCTCGACGACTACGGCGTGGCCGTGTTGCGCGACGACCGCGCGATCATCACCGTCACCGCCAGTCAGGTGACGCACGGCCGGGCCAATGACCTCACTCTGGAAGTCGATGGAGTGTTGGGTTCGCTCGTCTGGAGGCAGGAGCAGCCGGACGAGTTGACCTTGATGCGTAACGGGCGACCGCGCGAGTTGCTCACGCGAGCCGGCGGCGGGGCGGACGCCGCGGAACGCTTCACCCGGCTGCCGCCGGGACTGCCCGAAGGATTCATCGAGGCGTTCGCGAATCTGTACAACGCGGCGTTTGACAAGATGGCCGGCGGCCAGTCGGCCACGTTTCCCGACGAGCGGGACGGCGTCGAAGGAGTCCGCTTCATTCATCAGGTCGTCGCCAGCAGCGCCGAACAAGGGCGCTGGCTGCCGCTGTAGTTGCTCGCAACATGGCAACTTGGACCTAGCCCGGAGCCGGCGCCGTATCCTCAGCCAGCACATCGAGGTAAGCGCGATAGGCGTAGATGCGGTTTCTCTTCTTACCGGTGATCTCCGCCAGTATCCCAGCTCTCGTCAATGCGTCGATCGCCTTTCCCGTAGTCGGCTTCGTTGCACCGACCAGTTCCATCGCTTAAACCTCCTTTCCCAGGGCGGTTCACTAGTAAAGGAATCTCACCTTGCTCCGGCTATTAGTCAAGTTTTCTTTACTAGTGACCTAAAGGCGGAGGCGCGGCGAGTGGACTCGCTAGATGGCGACCAAGAGAAGTGGCACCGGCCACTCTTGGCCGTGAACGCGCTGGTAAACACCGACTCGCGCAGCGCAAACAACCGTGGCGCGGGCGCAGCTCTGCACTCGTTACCCCAACAAAGCACACGCAGAACGTATTCCAGCAAACCAGTATTCCATCAAACCAGGACACCCAACCGCAGAAACCTCCACGCGGGACACCTGTGACATCTGTTGGTCACTCGACGCGAAAAATCCGCTGAAAACGAATTTGCTTGGTCGCATTTACATCTTGTCCGTCGACCGTTTCTCGCGAGAGTTGAGGAGAGCAGGCTGAGTTGGGCGCGCGCGGTTTGGGATTGATCGGTGTGATTGTGCCCTTTCAGGGCGACGGGGTCGGGGATTTCCGTACCCAGGGCGGCGCTTCGCGGCTGCGCCGCTGCACTCTGCCCCGGGCTGATATGTTGCGGCCCCTGCGGGGCACAGAAAGGCGGGGAGCAGGTCAGGTGAAGATGTGGAATAGAAGGAGGGCGAGCGACGCCAAGGAACTTCTTGTCGCCCGGAAAGGCCCGAAGGGGCCATCACATGATAGCCCGGGGCAGAGCGCAGCGGCGCAGCCGCGCAGCGCCGCCCTGGGTTACCGATCGATGAAGACCCATCAGCCCTGAAAGGGCGCCACAACAGGTCGCGCCAACGCCATGCCACAATCGTTGGTCAAGACTTTGATCCATCTCGTTTACAGTACAAAACACCGCCAGCCTTGGCTGCCGGATGACGTCCAGGATTCTCTGTTCGCCTATCAGGCGGGCATCTTCAGGCAATGGGAAAGTCCGGCGATTGTGATCGGTGGGGTCGAAGATCATATTCACACGCTTTTCGCTCTGTCCAAGAACCATGCCTTGAAGAAGATCGTCGAGGAAGTGAAAAAGGGCAGTTCGAAGTGGATGAAGACCGAAGGTACAAAGAACAGGGACTTCTATTGGCAGAATGGATACGCCGCCTTTTCCGTGAGTGAGTCGAACGTGCCGGACGTCCGACGCTATATCGAGAATCAGCGCGAGCACCATCGTAAGATGACGTTTCAGGAAGAACTACGGGCGTTGCTCGCGCGGCACGGCGTCGAATTCGATAAGCGGTATGTTTGGGATTGATCGGCATTTTGTGCCCTTTCAGGGCGACGGGGTCGGGGATTTCCGTACCCAGGGCAGAGCGCAGCGGCGCAGCCGCGAAGCGCCGCCCTGGGTTACCGATCGATGAAGACCCATCGGCCCTGAAAGGGCGCCACAACAGGACTCGCCACAACAGGGAGCGCCAATGCGATGCCACAATCGTTGGCCGCATGCGCCAACGGCGTTAAGTCGTCATCGTCTCTTTCATCAACGTCTGCGCCGTTCGCCAGTTCCTGTAGAACTCCGTCGCAATCGCCAGCATCTGCATGACGGTGGATCTCCACGTTACAGGTCTCCCATGTGATTCGTCACCTGACGGGCGCAGCACCTAATCTGCTTGCAAGTTCGTTCCAAAACCATCGATCGCCCTCACTCGCGATCGGCAAAACCGATTGAGACAGCCGACATCGTCTGGTGCTTGTATTCGACGAGAATCCAAGAACAGGACTGGAGCATCGAATGCCAACATTACTGAGCACGATCGCGGTCGCTCCCAATCGAGGCCACAGTGTCCTCCGCCAGTGAACCAACTCCACCATCGACGTCACGCCTCGTCGCAACTCGACTTGTCGTCGGCCTTCTTATCTGTATCCACCTCGGCTTCTTGATCACCGTCCTGGTGGTGGGAAGTGAGATTGAGTTGAGAGACGAGGAGACCATTGCCGCGATTTCTCTTCTGCTGGGAGAGTTGTGCGTTGTCGCTGCGTGGACAGCGTTGGGACCGGAGCCAGCGTATTTGCGTCTGCCAAGCGGCGGCGCACTATGTGGCTTGATTTGGCTCGTCCACGCGGCTGTTCTGCCTCTTTACGATTCTCTCTGGGGTGCGGTTCTTCCGCTCGTCTTCTTGGTCCTTGTCGCTATCGGCTCCGCGCTTCGTTGCACTCGTCTGCGCCTGGGTGGGTCCGCCAATTCAAGCTCGGCTCGGCGATCGCTGATTCGCGCGTCCTTTACTCTGATCACGACTTGCGCCATTGTGGTTCACCTCGTGGGACTCGGAGTTCCTTGGAATAGTGACGGATCTGCTCATGCAAACGTTCGGACTCAGATTGAACTGGCTGCGTCTGTGGCCGTCATTTTCGCCACGGTCCTGTCCGCCACAATGTTGATTCTCTTGCCGCTGACGCTATGCCGTCCGTTGGCGGATGTGTTGCACGGAAAGTGGCGCTGGGGTTTGCTCTTGATGGTCCTCGTGCTGTGCACTGCACCTGGCGGTGTCGATTGGGCATTGAGAGAAATGAGTTACTTGTCGTATCCCAATTCGAGCTGGGAATGGATCACAGCACTTGCTCCGGCCCTTTTCCTCGCATCCTTGCCACCCTTCTTTACACTGATCGTAGCTGGGGCGTGCGGTTGCCGACTTGACCGATTCCCCAGGAACAGCGATTTCGCTCACGTGATGGAGAATACCGACCGCGCTTGCGTCGTGCCCGGAATCCATCGGATCGCATTTCTCTCCGCGATCTCTTTCGGTGTCGCTGTTTTCTTTTCGGATGCTGTCGACAAGATGTATACAAGACATTTGGCCGAGTACGTGCGAAGGGATGATCACAGCGACAGATGGTCGGTAACGTTGTCTGCGCTGGCGAGCGACAAGGATCTGCGGCGACTTCCTGCTCAGAAGGTCCGCGGCGTATCGTTTGACGGCAGCTCGGTGACGGCAAAAGGATTGACTGCATTGCAGCAATTGAACGAGCTGTCCCATATTTCGTTCTACAATGTCGAGGTCGGGAGCCGAGAAATCGAGGCGATCCTCCGCATCCCCCGATTGACTTCACTTCACATCGACGGAACGGCAATTGACATTGCCGACATGCGCGAGATTTCTCAGAGGCAGTGGAGGTTCTTTTCGCTTACCGACGCGGATTTGACGGATGAGCATGTTGCACTACTCGGTGAACAGCGGGAACTACGATCACTTTCCATTTCCGACAACCCATCGCTAACGGATGACTCGCTGCGCGTCATTTCTCAGTTCAATAGTCTGCAATGGCTTTCGCTGGACAACACGAGCATTACGCCGAAGGGGTTGGAACAGCTGGCCGGGATGCATCTCTTAGAGTTAGAGGTGCCGATTGACGCGATGACTGATGCTGGTTTTGCCCCTTACATCCGAGCGACGAAGCCGCTCCCCAGGTACGCTCTCTATGACTGGCGCATCTTGGACGACGCGCTGGCGTTTCTTCCGATGGAAACGAACGCAATTTCTTTGCATCGCATGGAAATAACTGATCAAGGGCTCGACAATCTGACTCGACTCAAGGCGCTATATGAACTCGACTTAACGGGCACAGAAATTACGGACACAGGTCTCATCTACCTGGCGGAGCTTCCCGACCTCACCAGGCTCTCGCTCTGTGACACCAACATCACGGACGACGGTCTGACGCACTTGGTCGAGATTCCCAACCTCGTGTCGCTTTCGCTAGACCGTACTTGAATGAAGAATCGAGGGCTTTTTTGGTGGAATGTCTTTGCCCTCCGGAGTTTGAGCTCAAATCGCAGATGCGGATTTGTAGCCAGAAAATTTGCAAATTGGGCTTGCTAGCTCT
>JASMLW010000112.1 GCA_030748485.1 Pirellulaceae bacterium | reverse complement strand
TTGCTCGACAGGTTCGCGCAGCGGTTGGCGACGCCCCGTACCTGGTGAAGATCGGCCACGTCCCGTCGCGCGCGGACGCGCAGCGGCTCGTCGCTGCGGTTGGTGAGCACGTCGATGGACTGGCGATGACCAACAGCATCGCCACAACCGTTCGCGGCGCTAACGGGCTGATGTTCGACGGCGGTCGGCGGGGCATCTGTGGAGCGGCCATCCTGGATGAATCGCTGCGGCAGGTGGAGCGTTTCCGCGACGCGATCGAACGTCAAGGGGCGGCCGTGGACATCGTCGGTGTGGGTGGTATCGGCGAAGCTGACCACGTCAAGCGGTTTCTCAGCGCCGGAGCCGTCGCCACTCATTTGGCGACAGCCGCCATGCTGGACCCGGCGATTGCTCGGCGCATCCGACGAGAGTGGTCCGCGCTGGCCGTCAAAGGCGCCGTCAAAGGTTGACTCAACGAGAACTCTCCGTTCCCTGCGCGCACAAAAAAACCGATCCAAAGGATCGGCTTCTTTGTAGCTGGCTCCGCCCAAGCGGAACGACGCCTCGAGCGGCAAGAGTGAGTGACCAGGACTCTACGAGGGAAGCAGTTTCCTCGCCTTACCGCAGTTTCAGAAATCGTCGTTCAACTTGGACTGCCAACTGTGGAGATGTCCGCCGCGACTCCCACAAGCTTTGGCTGACCGCTCCGGAGGGTGAAGACTTCCTATCTTCGCCCCGTGGTTTATTCATCGTAAAACGATGCTGCGGGTATTACCTGAAAGGTCATCTGGACCGAGAAGTTTCACCGCAAGCGCCCAGATTGCAGAGGTCGTTTGGATGGTAGTGATTGCGCCGGTTTGACGGCCGGACAGATTACATGGACGCACCCGCGCGACCTATCTGCGCAGGAATGATGTGCGCAGGAGTGATGTGCGCAGGAATCAAGTGCGCAGGAATGCGGCGGCCCTGGGAGCCAGCGCCCATTGGTCGTGGCAGGCTTGGCAACTGTGCAGCAACCGCCGGCCGGCGTCCTGGTCCAAGACCTCGTCTCGCGAATGATGACATTCAGTGCAGCAGAGATAGCGAACGCGACACATTCGGCTCAACGCTTCACTGTCCAGTGGCGAGACAACCGCGCTCGCGTCCGCCGCCGGCGTGACCGACTCGTAGCAGGTCTTGGCGAGCTTCAGGCTGACTAGCAATTGGACGCCGATTTCATCGGGCTGACGCGCCGACGACATGCGGCTAATCCTGCGGGCGTCTTCGTCACCGCCGAAGTGGTCAACGACCAAGACGGCCAACATCACCACGGCGGCCACTGTCAGGATCAACCGGATCGTCTCTAGGTTGAACACCCCCATGCGCGGTCGTTCCGCTTCCACTTCGCGGACAGCCGCCATGATGGCGTCGTGGGCGGCGGGCCGCGGAGCCGGCAAGCGGCCCTCGTACTGCGGCAATTGATCATCAGCGATGAGACATTCGTGAAACAAATCCACCGCCGGTCGAAGCGCATCAGCCAGGTTGCGGCACTCGTGGCAAGTCGCCAAGTGCTGCTCGACAAGCGCGTCGTCTGCGTGGCCGGTGGGGAATGGCCCGCGCGTCAAGACGTCAAACACCAAGTCGCAACTCACGGTGGTTTTCATGCTCTTATCTCTCAACTATCTCTCAACACGCGCGGGGCGGGAGGGCTTCGCGCTGCGGCTACGGGGGGATTCGGTGTTCATTTGGCTCAGTCGCTCCAATCCCCACCGCACACGATTCTTCGCGGTCGATAAACTACAGCCCATCGAATGGGCGATCTCTTGGTACTTCAATCCGCCAAAGAAACGCAGTCGCAACGCATCGCTCAGCGGAGCCGGCAAGGCTCCCATCTGTTGCTCGAGCAACTGCCGACGCTCCTTAACCAGCAGATTCGCCGCCGGTGTCAGGTCCCGGCTGGTCGCCTCTTCCAGGTGACTGACCGAACCAGCTGATTCGGCCTTGGCCTGCGGCCGCATCCGTTTCTGATATTGGCGGCGGCATTGATTGAGTAGAATGGTCCACAACCAGGTGCGAAAACTGAATCGCGAGTCATAAGTCGCCAGCGACTTGAAAGCGCAAAGAAACGCTTCCTGCACGGCGTCCTCAGCCGCGTCGCGCTGGCCCAACTGGTTGACGGCCGCGCGGAGCAAGGAAGGTTGATATCGACGAACCAGCTCGGCGAAACGCTCGGTGTCGCCGGAGAGCACGTGCGCGACGACCGCGCCGTCGGTTTGTTGAGGGTTTTCGCTCATCGCCCAGTTCCTGGCCGCTTGGCTAGAACGAGTTATAGCGCAAGAGGATCAAAATAGGGCAAACGGAATTCCGAAGATCCGCGCCTTCCAAGGCCGTCGAATGCGTGCCGAGCCTTCGACTAACCGCCCCAAATCGTGCTCAGCGCGGCTTTCAGATTGCCGCCAGCAGCTGATTGGAAGGTGTGTGTCACCTATGGGACTCGTGCTTCGAGCGTAGGACGGGTCTCCAGGCCCGCTGCTGTGAACTATTCGAATTACAAAAACGTCCAAGCTGACTGGCGGGGCCGCCGATGTCCAATTTAGCGACAGTGTGGTCAAATTCGCGACGGGTGTGGTGCCTGGAGACTTCCCAGTCGATGTTTCGTAATACCTTATTTGTCAATATGTTACGACGATGTCGGTCGAGAGCGGCGATTTGGGGAATGCAGATTGCACTTGTGTCATCGCGGACCGAGCGGCAGAATTCGCCGCCCCATAACTGAGCGGCCGTCGCCTACTATTGTGAACGTGGGCGTTTTACCGAGAGGAGAAGAACCATGTGGTGGACTCAAGCTTTGCTGGCGATCGCCGTCGGTTTGTTGACCGGTTGGTTTCTCGTGAACCGCGCTTCACGACCCTCTCGAGGGTGATTCGCGCGTGGCAACGGCCACTCTTTCTCATGGCCGGCCACCGCGCCTCAACACCATCGGCGGCTACGCCGCCACCGCTGGGCCGCTCGATGGAGCGGCCCATTTGTTTTCGCTGACCCGTCGCCGCCGCCGCTCAACCGCAAAGTCACTCTTCGTCGTGCAAACGGCCGAGCAGCGTGCTGAACTGTCCGTGGTCGAGTTTTCCTTCGCGGACGAATTCCCGCAACTTGTTGGTCATTTCGCCCCGCCACATTTGCAGCTCGTCCTCGTCTTCGATGTTTTGCATGGCGGCGTCGACATCGACCAGGAGAATGAACACGATGCGTTCGCGCGCGGATTCGATCTGGGCGGTCAGCGCGCCGTGGATAGTGGAGAACTGCGCGGCGGTGATGTACGAGAATTGAAAGACAAACCGTCCGGCGCACCAGCGGGCGTCGTCGTGAACTTTGTGAAGCAGTTCGACCGCCGCTTCAGGATCATCGTCCACCGGCGTTCGCATGGTCCGCCGCATCAATCGACGGTAGGGCAGGAAGTACTTGACGCCCAGAATCGTCGTCGCCAGGTAGGCGAACCAGGGCCAGTATTTCATCATGAACTCAGCCCACTTCTCGATCCAGGTGACTTCTTTGGGCAGGATGCTGCGTTCCCGCAGGTAAGTCACGGTCTCCTCGTGCAAAGGGATGCTGTCCACAAACGTCGCCATCGACTCCTCGTCGGCTTCTTTGTAGATCGAGCTGTGGTTCTCGTAGATCGCTTTGCTGATCTTCTCCATCGAGAAACGTTTGTGGAGGCTGGCGGAGGTCACGAGCAGCGCTCGAGTCGCCAAGGTGTGAATCGCTTCGCTTTGGTCTTCGGTTCCATAGCCGGGCTGGATTGGATAGGTGTTGCCCGGGATCGTGAACGCTTCAATCGCCGGGCTGCGGAGTAGTTGCCGCAAAGCAATCCGCGGCAGCGAAACGAACTTGGTCGAATTGGTTTGCGGGGTCGCCGAGGGGTCGAGTGTCGCCGTACCGCGATGGAGCGCGCCGCTGATATCCTCGGAGTCGATTTGCGTGGCGATGATGCCGTTCAATTGGACTTGGATTGAGGTGTCGTTGAATTGGTCCATCATGTCGTCGTAGGACATGTTGACCTTCTTGTAGTGGCTGGCGACTGCCGAATCAGCCGCTGCGTAGAGTCCCCAATGGTGGAGCACGGCGCGGGCCAAAGTGTCGTTTCCGGACTGCGGCGGCCCGATCATCATCAGCGGCGTTTGGCTCGCCTCGTTGTCCGCCGCGTCCGCCACCTCTCCCGCGTCGCGGTGGAGCACGTGGATCGGTTCCGGGAAGAGCGCCGCGACCACGCGCAGTTCATCGTACTTGTCGGGTGGAGAGTCTTTTGGCTGGTAGTTGTAAACGAACTCCCACGATCCCCAATGCTGCGCCAGCGCGGCGTCGTACTTCATCAGAGCGATGCAGTTGCCTTTGCGGACGAGGTTGACGTTCTCGTAGGAGCCGTTCGTGTGAACGACGCGGGCGGAAATCCCTTCGCGCTCGAGCAATCGCTTGACGGTGGCGCCGACGCGGTAGTAACTGCCGCCGATCGGCCCCGTGGCGATGATCAACCGTTCGCTTTCCGCTTCGAGGAACGTGTCGCGGCCGTCGTGAAACGAGAATCCATCGGGCGGAGCCTCGGTCAGTTGGTGCCAACTGATGTTCAACGCCGAACGATTCGCTCCCGCCAAACTCTCCACGTGATCAAACAGCTCTTCCAAAATCATCGCGCCCAAGGCGGGCTTCAGATCGCGCTGGCAAACCAGGTATGTGTACGATTGAATCGAAGTGACGTCCGTCTCGCGACCGTAGGTGCTGCCGGGGATCACCGCCGGGTCGATTAGTTTTTCCTGCGGTGTCGGCAATTCAACGCTGAGCAGCGCAAACAGCGGATCTCCGCCGGCCGACTTGGCTTTGAGAAGTCGATCGACCGCTTTGGTCGGCGTGCCGGCGTAAAAGATGCCCGCTTCGGGCAGCGTCTCCAAGTACGTGCTGAGAAACTCGTCCGTCTTGGCGTCGCCCGGGGGACCAGCCGGTTGGGAGTCGCTTGCCGCAGCGGGTTTTGATGGTGGCGTCTTGTCTTTCCCCGGCTTCCCTGGCGCGTCTGCGCCGTCTCCCGCGGCGGGTTTTCCGTTTCCGCTTTTCCCCGCCGCCGGCTTGTCGCCGGGTTTCTTTTCTGGTGTTGGCGGCGTGTCGGCCGAAGCTTCTTCCGCCTCGTCGCCCGGCGCCGCGTCGCCTTCGCGCTTGGCGGGTTCTCCACCCTCGCCCGACTCATCACTTCCCGAAGTCGCCGGCGTCGCGATTCCCTTTTCATCTGTCTCCCCGCGACCTTTCCCGGCGCTGCCGGCCGCGTCGTCGCCAGGAGCCGTTCGCTGCTCGTTGGCCCGACTGGCGCGGCGCAACTGCGCCGCGTTGATCAAGGCGTCGGCGGCGTCGTTGAAGCTGGTCGCGTTGTATTCCTGGTACGGCGAGATTCCGTGGTGTTCAATCAACTCGAGCGCCATGGCGCGCGTACCGCTCATCGGCGCGCCGAGAAAGATCCGTTTGTTGCGAAGCCAGTCGATGCGCTCATCGCGGTGCTCGAATGGCACGACAACCTGCAGGTAGTTGGGGTAGAGCGGCGCCAGGATGCGCACCCGATCACGCTCGTGCGTGGGCAACTGAGACAGGGCGTGACCGCCGACGATCCCCAACTCGGCCTCGCCGCCGCGCAACCGCTGGAGGATGTCCAGGTCGCCGTCCGTTTCGCTCACTTCGAAGACGTGGTCGCTGTCGGTGCGGTCGAGCAGCTGCTTGAGCCGCGAGGCGATATCGCGCGTCGTACCGCCCGGCGTACCGGCCGCGATCCGGACGGTTGTCGTTTCCTGGCCGCCACAGCCCACGGTAATCGCCAACGCGCAGAGAGCGAGCAGCCGGGTCATTCGCCGCATTGGCGTTCGCTTGTCAGTGTTCGCCGCTCGCATGCGATTACCCAAACTGACTGAGGATTTGAGACAGGACGGCCCGCTTGTCGAGAAAGCGCATGAGACGTTTCAAATCCGACAAGAGGGAAGGAGGTTGGCTGATCAAGTTGTCCTGCCCGACAATTTCATCCCAGTCTAGTTGCGCTCCTCGCGCCATTCGAACTTTTGCCGACTTCATCGCCTTGAACAGCAAATCGGCCATCAAACCGTAGCCAATCGTCGTCGGATGAATGCCGTCGAGGCTAAACAGTCCGCCTTGCGCGATTCGCTCCGGCCGCGATGGAGAGCAGGAGACGTAACGCGTGTCCAGCCGCAGCCGACCGCGCGGGTCAACCAGGTAGTTGAGTTTGCGATGTCGGCGCAGAGCGGCGATCAGCCCGGCCGGCACATCGCCCGGCGGATTGCCTTGGTGGCGACGAAATGCGAGCCGATCCAACGTCGCTCCGAAATCGACGACGTGCCAGTTGTCGCGGCTCGCCGCCGCGTCGCGAATGACGCCGTTGTAGCTCTTGATGAAATCGTCGATCTGGCGAGCTTGGTCGCGCGTGATGCTCGGATGCTTGTGCTGATCGAATTGGTCGTCCCAGACCCAAGGCCGCGTATAGAACTCGTAGTACCCGTCGTCATCCTGGGTGCGATCGGGCGAAACTCCACGAGTGACCGGTGGAATCGTGACCGACGGGATCGTTCCCAAGAAGACGCGTTGAGCGCCGACGGATTCAATCTCCTCAACCAGTCGGCGATAAAGTGTCTCGAAGTGCTCGGGCAAATAGAGAGTGCACTCCCGTTCGTGCGGCATGCGGTGCAGGTCCTGGTCCGTCGAGAAGACCACGTTGAGCGAAGTGACGGTTCCCAACGCGTTGTTGGCTCCCAGCGCGACCAATAGGTTTTCCAGACCGCCGTCGTTGCTCAACTCGCGCGCCGTCGCCAGCTGACTCCACTCGACAGCTCCCATCGAGAACGACGGGTTGAGCACTCGGCGGGCCGTGCGGTACATGGCCATTTCGGGAACCTGGGCGACCCAATCGTTGCTGGGCGGCGACAGGCTGCGCCGACAGACGCCTTCGCTCACCGTGTAGGCGTCGCGAACTTCGAAACCCCACACCGCCAGGTTGTGGTTGATCAGCCGCTGCGGGAACGGCTGCACGCCCCCGCCCTTTTCCCAGTAGTGCTCGGTCGCCTGCATCATCCGTTGCAGGCGGTAGATCATATGCGGCACGTTGTACCAACTGATATGTGGTCCGAACCGCGCGCTCAGCTTCTCGAGAATCATCTCGAGGTTCAGCGGCAGCCCGCCACCGCCGTCAAAATTGGGCGTTACGAACGGGTCGTCCCCCATCGCCCGAGACACGAGTGCCGGGTAGGAGAGACCGGTCCGAAAGATCGCTCCACTGGTGAAGCCTTGGGTGAGGCTGTCGCCAATCGCAACTAATCGATGACGTGCCATTTGGCTCTTCAAATGACTCAGTGGCTGACAAATGGGGCGGCATTCAGGAGGCTCCTAGCATAGTCCAAAGTGACAAAACCAATCGTTGATATCGCTAATTCACGGCGATTGGCCGATTGACCTAGCGGTTTTCGCCTCATTCTGGTCCAATCCGCGGCCATTTTGGCGTTGTGGATGGGCGACGCCTAACACGCTGAGACCTAACACGCAGTCAGCAAGGAGTTTCCATATGTACGGTGTGAAGTACCGCCTGACGGCTGCCGTCGTCGGCGTCTGTCTGACGATGTTGGGTCCGAACGCAAAGTGGTCGGTGGCGGAGGAGCGAGACGGATCATCGTGGGGAGCCGCCTTTATGCTTGTCGAGCATTCGATTGCGCTCGGCCCGATCCCTTCGCGGAGCGATGTCGCCGAATTGGTCGGCTCGTCCGTTGGCAAAGGCCTGATCGCCGTCGCGGCTCCCGACTCAGCCCGTCCGGTGGTCCGCAGCGCGCCGCCGCCAGCTACTCGTCCGCAGAGAGGTGTCGGTCGTTGGTCGGTGGAATTGGCGAGCGGGAATCATGGGTCAACCGCCCCGCGCCTGCTCCCAGCCGTCGATGTCGGAGTTGGGCGGCGGCAATCGGGCGTCGTCGTCCGGGCCGCCCTGCGCATCCTGCCGCCCAACCGGATCGAATCGTCGACCACCGAGTCTCGCTCGCAAGTCGCTGTCTCCGAGCTGGGGCTGATCGAGCCCGTGGCTCCTGATGTTGAAACCGACCGCAGCAGTGGATCGCCCTCGGTGGCTCCGCTGCCCAACAGCAGCAGCTCTTCGTCTGTCGACTCGGTTTCCTCCATAGCCGACTTCTTCAACGGGAAAGTCCAACCCAATTCGTCCTCGACTTCAATAGATGTTGACGAACCGACTAACACTTCGCGCTCGGTGAGTGAGATGGTTGGCGAGCATGTTGAGGTCGAAATCGTCGCGGAGCCACAAGCTCAAGACGCCACCCGTTCCGGTGAGGGCGCTTGGCGAACGAAGATCGCCGAACCGGTCGAGGCGACACAGGACGCGTTTCTCAACCGACAACAGCTTTACGAAGAGCACTACCAGATCAAATTGCAGCGGCTGTTGAGCCACATTCCCGACGTGCAAGTTGGTGTCTTTGTCGGCTTGTCGCCGCAGGTCCGGATGGTCCGCGAAGAGCGCCAGCTGACCGACCCAACGGTCGTCGAATCGACGAGCGAGACGCGCGAAATGGATGATGGACGCGAGGCTCACGAACACATGCGTTCCCAGGTTGGGGAATGGCGCGAGCGGGTGGAAGAAACGGGGCTCGTTCCCCAACACGTCCGAGTAGCGGTGACGGTGCCGCAAGCCTACCTCGATTATTTGTGGAGTAGTTCCCACGACACGGAGGCGACGGAAACCGACATGGACGGGATCCGCGACCGACTGATTCTGGACACCGAGGAGTCGGTGTTGCACGTGCTCCCGAACGTGGAGCCTGGCGCCGACCCGTACCCGCGGATCAGCGTGCAGATCGTAAATCGCCGCGCCGCGCCCGCGCGGCAACCGGTGACGCAAATCGCCATCTCGCAGCCGGTCGGCCGACAGATTGCCGAGCCGCGGCAGCCGCAGTGGCCCTGGATGGCGTTGACCGGCGGCAGCTTATTGTTGGCGTTCTCGTCCTTGCTGGTGCTGGCGATCGCCCTCCGGCAAAAAGCCGCCTCGGCGACCTCGAGCCGCGCACCGATCGCGCCTCCGCGGCGGGCGGCCTGAGCAATTCTCTCTTGTTCGCCAGGGGATCCGGCCGATATAGTAGACGTTTGTCTACTAGTTTAACCGCCCGACCCAAAGAAGCGTCCCCGTGACGCTGGCGGAAGAAGGAGAGGTTTCGGCATGGATGTCAGCGAATTCCTGGATTCCGTGCGGTCCAGCGACGAATACGATGGCCAGATTGGGCATGTGGAGACGCTGCCGGCGCGGCC
The DNA here is from genome assembly GCA_030748485.1 of Pirellulaceae bacterium. Lineage (GTDB taxonomy): Bacteria > Planctomycetota > Planctomycetia > Pirellulales > Pirellulaceae > JASMLW01. The sequence goes on along the minus strand of JASMLW010000112.1, from coordinate 4,201 downwards.
CGGTCAATTCGCCGATCCGTCACCTGCGTTGCCCGCCGCACTGCAGCGAATGTTGGCTGCTCAAGGAATCGAGCATCTCTATTCGCACCAAACCAAGGCGCTGGAAGCGGCTCGCGCTCAGCAGGATTGGGTGGTCGTCACGGGCACGGCCAGCGGCAAAACCCTCTGCTACAACCTGCCGATATTGGAGTCGTGCTTGGCCGACTCGGACGCCCGGGCGCTCTATTTGTTCCCCACCAAAGCGCTCGCTCAAGATCAACTCAAGGGGCTCCTTGAATTGTTGAGCGGCGACGTCGAAGTGGCGTCGAACATTCGACCGGGCGTATTCGACGGCGACACACCGACGGCTCAGCGGCGCCGCATCAAGGCGGAAGCCAATCTGGTGTTGTCAAATCCCGACATGCTGCACGCGACGATTCTTCCCTACCACACGAAGTGGAGCCGATTTTTTGCGGAATTGAAGTATGTCGTGATCGACGAGGTGCACACCTACCGGGGCATTCTGGGAGCTCATGTAGCGGCCGTCTTGCGGCGTCTAATGCGAGTATGCCGACACTACGATGCGGAGCCCGTGTTTCTTTCGGCGAGCGCGACGATCGCCAATCCTGGCGAGTTGACGTCACGCTTGCTGGGGCGCGATGTCGAGGTGGTGGACAACGACGGTTCTCCGCGCGGCAAGAAGTATTTTGTCTTGTGGAACCCGCAGCCTTGCGGCAAAGATTCGCTCGCCCGCCGCAGCGCGACCGACGACGCGGTCTGGTTGATGCGCGATCTGATCGAAGCCGATGCTCAAGCGCTCACCTTCACGCGGACTCGGCAGGCGGCCGAGCTGGTCAATCGCTACGTTCAGGACGAATTCCGTCAGCGCGGCTCCAACCTGCACCGCGCGATGCGCGCTTACCGGGGCGGGTATTTGCCGGAAGAGCGGCGGGGCATCGAAGAGGAGTTATTCAGTGGACGGTTGCGGGGCGTGGCCGCCACAAATGCGCTCGAGCTGGGAGTCGACATCGGCTCGCTCGACGCGGTGCTGATGGTGAACTATCCGGGCACGATCGCCAGCGCGTGGCAGCAGGCCGGCCGCGGCGGGCGGCGTCAAGATGAGAGTCTGGCGATCCTGCTGGCGGGCAACGATCCGATTGACCAGTACCTGTTGCGATCGCCCGAATATTTCTTTGCTCAGTCGCCCGAGCACGCGGTTGTCGATCCCGAGAACCCGTACGTGTTGGCGAAGCATCTGAAAGCCGCCGCGTTTGAACTGCCGTTGGGCGATCAGCAGGTTGTCGAGTTTGGCGAGTCGGCGGCGGAAATCGCGGAGGTGTTGGCCGACACGGAGGAGTTGTCGCACGTCGCCGGCTCGTACTATTCCTGTTCCGGTCAAAACCCGGCTCATCAGATTAGCTTGCGACACATGAGCGACAACACGTTCAGCATCGTGTTGTGCAAGAGTCAACACGGCCGCGGGGCTCCGGCGATGGCGGACGAGTTTTCGCCGTCGCCCCATCGCCACGGCAACGAAGTGATCGCCAATGTCGATGCGATCAGCGCTCCCGAATTGGTCTATCCTCAGGCCGTCTACCTGCACAATGGCGAGTCGTTTTTTGTCCGCGACTTGGATCTCGAAGGGCGCGTGGCGTACGTCGAGCGTCACGAGATGGACTACTACACGCAAGCCGTGTTGGAGAGCAGCGTCGTCATCGAGCAGGAGCGGGCGACGCGCGACGAAGCGATCGACCACGCCAATTTGGCGTACGGCGATGTCGACGTCAGCTGGAAGACGGTCGCCTTCAAGAAGATCAAATTCGAAACCCGCGAGAACATCGGGTTCGGCTCCGTCGACATTCCCGCTCAACAATTGCCGACGACCGCGTTCTGGTTGACGCCGGACGATTGGGTGCGGGCCGGCATGAAGGCAGCCCGCATGCGCACCAGCGAGGGCGTCTGCGGTTTGCGTAATCTGGCCGTCGTGGCGTTGCCGATGGTCGCCATGTGCGACAGCCGCGATATCAGCGGTGTCGTCGACTCGAAGAATCTCGGCCGCACCACATTGATCCTCTACGACCGTTATCCAGGTGGACTGGGCTACAGCGAAAAAGGTTTCTATCACATCGACGAACTGCTCGGTCTGTGCCGAGATCTCGTGTTTGGTTGCCCGTGTGAGGACGGCTGTCCGAGTTGTGTGGGCCTGCCGAACCTGCGACCCGCGATTCACAGCGACCCCGATTTGTCGCGAGGTTATCCCATCCCCGACAAACGGGCGACGATGAGATTGATTGAGTTGCTGATGCAGCCGGCCGCCGAACTCGTCACCTGGCCGCAACAGATGCCGCAGGAAGCGAAATGCTGAGACCCGAGACGTTGAGCCAGTTGCGCGCGTTGCAACAGCGGAAGGCGAATGCTCGTCGCTCCGTTCGGAATCTCGCCAAGCCTCGTCTCCCCGATCAACAGCCTGCGTGTGATCGAGAATCCGCCACGATCGACGGTTCAGCGTTCGTTCCAGAGAAAGCGGTCTTGTACGCCGATGGCGAAACCGAGCCATCTACTTCCGAGTTGCCGACAGGCGCCGGTACGGACGAAGTAACGCACGTGGCCGGCGCGCATTGGCGTTGGCGACGGGGACTCGACCAACTGTGGCCGGGCTCACAAGCTCAGCTCGCGAAAGGCGCCGCTGCGCTCCGAAATCTGACTCAGACAGCTGAATCGCCGCACCCTGAGTTGCTGGGATTGTGTTCGGCGTTTCCAAACCGCGCGATGTTCGTCGATCTGGAGACGTGCGGTTTCGCGGGGTCGATGATTTTTCTGATCGGTGTGCTGCATGAAACCGATGGCCAGTTGGTGCTCGACCAACTGCTCGCCCGCGACTACTCGGAAGAGCGGGCCATTTTGCATTCGCTGTGGATGATCGCCGCGGGAAACGATCTGCTCGTCACATACAACGGCAAGAGCTTCGACTGGCCGTGCATCCACGATCGCAGCACGTTGTACAAGCTGGGCCGGGACGACCGCGACCGGCCGCCGTCTGGACACGCGTCGTCGGGACGCGCGGCGGTGACGAGTAAACGCTCGTTGAGCGAGGGCGATCGCCGCCCCGACCTCCAGCACTGCGATCTGTTGCACCATGCGCGGCGGCGTTGGCGCTCGACACTTCCCAACTGCAAGTTGCAAACGTTGGAACAGGTTATTTGCGGCCGACGCCGCACGGGCGACATTGCCGGCAGCGAGATTCCCCACGCGTACCACGAATTCGTCCGCAGCCGGGACGCCTGGGAGTTGAGATCGATCTTGCAGCACAACGCGCTCGACCTGGTCACACTGCTGCAGATCGCTCTACGAATCGTCTGACGGATGGACGAGCGACATCGTGTTGTCGAGCGGTCGGCCAGGCGCGACGGTCCAGTCGCTGACGTTGTCGCGAATCGCGTCGACGCGCGTCGGCAGGCGATTCTCCGATTCGGCGCGCAGATCGACCAGCATCGCGGTCACTGCGCCCGTCGCGTACGAGATCAGCAAGCATCCGATGACGGAGAACTGTCTTCTCCACCGAGCGGTCATGTGGTGTCTCAGGAGATGAATCGGCTGTGACAGAATCTGCTGAAAGCCTACGTCAAGCGAAGATTGACGACGGGCTGGGCGACCGAACGGAGCCTTGTCGTCCAACTGCGGCGGCGCCGACCAGCGCGAATATGCCGGTCGTATCGTCATCGCTTTGTGGCTGCGTTCGTGGCTGCGTTCGCCAGAACGTGGAGGCGGTTGGTTTGATCGCAAGATCACCCGCGCGAGTTTTCACCGGCGATGTGCCGCCAGGCAAACAAAAAAAGCCGTCGAGCTCAGTTAGCTCGAACGGCCTCTATTGCAACCTTCAGTCGTCGGGCGACAAATGGAGTCGCTGCGAGAATGGCGGGAGTCTAGCGTGCTTATGCACAAGCCGTTGATGACTCCGGCCAACGCAATAAATTTGGTCCCTCTGCCGTAGTACGACCGAAGAGTTGTTGCCTCGCTGGTATTCTACTTCGTGTTTGCCGTTGGTCGCCGGAAATTCGGCAACTTTCCCCGCTCGGCTTCAGGTTTTCTGATCGGCATTTTCGCCCCGCTGGATTGGGAAATTGTCTGAGATTTTTCGGGGGCGAGGGTTTCCCAGCGCAGCGACTGAACGATTGCCCACCGGTAGCTAGCTTCGCACCGGGCCCCGACCAGTGGAGCGGGT
>JASMLW010000111.1 GCA_030748485.1 Pirellulaceae bacterium | reverse complement strand
CATCACATCGTCGCCGTCGACGAACGACATTTCGAGGTCGAGTTGTGTGAACTCGGGTTGGCGGTCGGCTCGCAGGTCCTCATCGCGAAAGCACCGCGCGACTTGGATGTAGCGATCAAATCCCGCGATCATCAGGATCTGCTTGTAGAGTTGCGGCGACTGCGGCAAGGCGTAGAACGATCGATCGTGAATCCGGCTGGGAACCAGGTAGTCGCGGGCTCCCTCGGGCGTGCTGCGACCGAGAATGGGCGTCTCGACATCGACAAAATCGTTGGCCGCGAAATAGTCGCGCATGGTCTTGATGATGCGGCTGCGAAGCAGCAGTGTCGCTTGCATCTCGGTTCGACGCAGATCGAGGTAGCGGTACTTCAACCGAATGTCTTCGCCGGGCAAATCCGCCTGCCCCGGCTGGAATGGCGGTGTCTCACTCTTGTTCAGTACGACCAGTTCGGCGATGCGAACCTCGATCTCACCCGTGTCGAGCTTCGGATTGACGGTGCCCTTAGGCCGCGGTGCGACACGGCCCGTCACCTGAATGACGTCCTCGCTGCGGAGCTTGCTGGCCGCGTCGATCAGATCTTGTCCGCTCTCCGGCCCCGCCACGATCTGCGTCAAACCGTACCGATCGCGGAGGTCGAGAAAAACGCCGCCGCCATGGTCGCGCGTGCTGTCGACCCAGCCGCATACGGTCACGTTTTCTTCGATCTGCTCCGCACGCAACTCGCCGCAATTGTGTGTCCGTAACAAGGGTGGCTCCTGTCGCCAGGCGACTTGGTAGGAGAATGGGGGAGATCTGTGGAGTGGACGCTCCCAGGCCCTGGTTTGAATGGAGAGCTGTGGGGTGGGAGATGTTCGCCCACTCTCCTCCATTGTCGGCCGCTCACAGAAGCCACGTATTCTAGTCAGACCCGCCGCGCGCGCGAAGGTTGGTTGCCGGACATCAGTCGGGAGAGCGCGAGCGGGCGAGCAAATCGTTCGGGAATGTCCGCCACGTGTTTTTGCACACTATGGCGCTGCCACTTGCGCCAGCCACTCTTTGCCCGTCACTCTTTGCCCGTCACTCGTTGCCCGTGAGTCTTTGCCCGTCAGTCTCTTATCGGCGTCGGGTCCTTGGGCCCCGACTCGCGATAAACCACCTGGCAGTCCTTGAGCTGCTTGCGCAAACTTTCAACGCCGCCGTCGGTCACACCCGTGCGGCTGACGTTCAGCTTTCGCAGGGAGGCTTTCTTGCTCAACCATTCGAGCGAACTGTCGGTCACCTTCGTGCGATAGAGGCTCAGTGAGCGAAGCGGCAGTTTCGACAGCTGACCGACACCTTCGTCGCCGACGTCATTGCTATCGAGATCGAGCGTATCGAGCAGCGTGAGTTCCGCTAGTTGAGCAAGGGCGGCGTCGGAGACCTGGCAGCTGCGCAAGGACAACGACCGCAGCTTGGTCAGGCCCGCAAGTCCGCCAACCGCCGGCCCGATTTCACGATTTCCGCTCAAATCCAACTGCTGCAGTTCGCCGAGCCGGCCGAGCGAGGCAACCGCGGAGGCGGTGAATCGAGTGTTGGCGGCGTTGAGCGACTGCAGCGGTCCGGTCCATTGCTGAAACGCGGACCCGGTGACCAATGAGCCGCTGATATTGAGTTCCGCGAGGCGCGGCAAATCGCGCAGCTCCACCAGACCTCGGTCCGTGATCGGTACGCTCTGCAAGTCGACACTTGCCAGGGCAGTCAGTTGTTTGAGCCGCGCAAACTGGTCGTCCGCAATTCGCAACTTGCCCGCGGACAGTTTCTTCAATTGGGCGCAGTTGACCAAGTGATCCAACAGCTGTTCGGCGTCAAGTTGGATGAGATCGGCGACGTTAACTTCCTCAACCTGGCACTCGTCACGCGGCAAGTCGGCCAGCTTGCCGACCGGTTCGCCATCGATAACCAAGGCCGCACCTTGCATAACCAGCCAACGTGCGGCCAGCCGTTGAGCGCTGGGCGGATCAGCCGAGACAACGCAATCCTGCAGCGCCGCTCGCAACTCTTCGACGCCCGCATCGGTGAGCGGCGCGCCTTGCACATTCAGGGCAACAAGGTTCTGACGACTCGTCAGCGCGGGCAACAGCGCGTCCGCGATCGGCGCCTCGCGGAGGCTGAGCTGTTTCAGATGCGGAAGCTCGACGACCTCCTTGACCAGCGCCTCGGTCCAACCTCGACATCGGTCGAGCCCCAACTGGACGAGCAATTGGCGGCGCGACAGCTGACGAACCACAGCGGCGTCCAGATTCGCGCCCGCCAGGTGCAACCTCGTCAATTTGGGCAGTTCGGCCAGCTGCTTGGTCAGCTCGGCCGGCATCGCGTCGACCTCCAGCGTGACCTCGGAAAGGTGGGGCAACGAGCTGAGCCCTGCCGCGACTGCAGTTTCCACTGGCTCGCGAAAACTGATCCGCTGCAACTGCGCCAAGTCACTCAGTTGGGCGGCGATCTCCGCGCCGGGTTCGGCCGCGTCTTCGATCGCCACGACGACAAAGGGCCCCTGCGGCAATGAATCCCCGCCTTGCAACTCGTGCGACGATCCGTCCGCCGCGCGAACCGTAACGCCGCCTCCGCTTGACAACAACCACTTGGCGATTGCATCGTCGGGCGGGTCGCGGTGTTCAATTCGGCAGTCAGCCAGCGCCCCGCTCAGCTGAGTCAGCGTGGCGGCCGGTATGCGCATCGCCCCCAGATCCAAATCGCGCAACGTGACCAGCCCGTGCAAGTGGGCCAATCCAGTCGGTGTAACTTGCGTCTTCTGCAGTTTCAATGAAGTCAACTTGGCCAGGCCCGCCAGTTGTTGGGCCTGTTCGTCGCCGAACTGCTTTACGCCGGACGCGTCGACGGCGATGACGACGAACCGATCGCTCGGCAGGTCAGCGCGAGCCCGAACGGCTTGCTCGCCGCCGCCGGGCAATTCGACCACCAAGCGAGCCCCGGCGGCCAGCAAGCTGCTGGCGATTCGGCTATCCGCCCGCACCCCGTCCCAGGCAATTTCCAGACTCTTGTTGGCGGCCAGCAAACCAGAGCGCCCCGATTCGGTGATGCGCGTACCGTGGACGACTAGTTTGCGGAGTGACTCAAGCGGCTTGAGCGCATTGAGACCGGCGTCGCCTGTCGGCGTATCGGAAAGCAGCAGGATTTCCAACTGGGGCGATGAGGCCAGCGCCGCCAGCCCCTGGTCGGTGACGTCGCATCCGACGAGGCGCAATTCGCGCAGCTTGGGAAGTCGGGCGAGCGCCGCGAGGATCCCGTTGTCGATGCCTGTTTTCGACAGATCCAGGACCGTCAGCTCCACCAACGATTCGATGGCGGCGGCGCTTTTGTTGTCGACCGGACAACCGCTGAGCCGCAACTCGGTCACTGTACTCGACACCGAGTCGCGAACCGACTTCAAAACGTCGGCGTCGATGTCGACTTGATCCAAATCGACGAGCGTAATGACGGCGGCGGCGGGCACGGAGGATCCATCACCTCCCCGCACGACGCGGCGCTTCCCCTGCTCTCCAACGTAGCCAATCGCTCCTCCATGCGAGGTGACCCAGGAAATGAAATCGGCCTGCGGATGAGCAACGGCGATCGGTCTGCCCTGGGTTGGATCCTGCTGGGGAGTCGCCCGCTTCCAGGGTTGCCAGATGAACAGCGAGATGAGAGCGACGGCGGCAATCGCAATGGCTCCGCCAATGGCGGCTCGGTTGGGCGGGCGCGCCGTTTCGTCGCTGATCGTGTCGCCCGAATTGGGAGCGCGTTGCTCAACCATCGTCGCTCGCGGCAGCGGCGATCGGATCGTCGGCTCCGCGTCCGTTTGACGAACAATGATGCCCGCTCCCGGCAGCGATTTGTATTCGGCCGGCGTTTGTTGGGCGAGGTGCTCGAACTTCTCCACGACCAGTTGCATCGACTCGGGACGATCCGCCGGCGACTTGGCGACCATCTGCAAGTACAGAGCGTCCAGTTCCGGCGGACAGCTTTCTATCGAGTCAAGGAGACTCGGCGGCGCACTCGTCTGATGCCAGAGCAACTTGTTGGCGATCGATCCGGGCGGGGACATCGGCCGCCCGGTCAGCAAGAAGTAGAGCGTGCAGCCCAGACTGTAGATGTCGGCGCGGTGATCGACGTGCTTGGCGTCCTTGGCCTGCTCGGGCGCCATGAAATCGACTGTTCCCATGAGCCGCCCGGACTGCGTCAAATCGTCCGATCCCCCTTGCTCGTTCACCGTCAGCTGCGCAAGGCCCATGTCGAGGATCTTGAGCACTCCGTCTTTATCGACGATCAGGTTGCCGGGCTTGATATCGCGATGAACGACGCCGCGATCGTGCGCGTGGACGAGACCGCGGGCGGCCTGCACCATCAACCTTGTGGCAACTCCCGGCGGCAGCGCGCCTTGATGAGCGATGTAGCGCGAGAGGTCCGGCCCGCCGACCAACTCCATCACCAGGAAGTGTCGCCCGTTCGTCTCGTCGGCGTCGAACGCGGCGGCGATGTTCGGGTGTTGCAGTTTTGCGGCGGCCTCCACTTCACGATGAAACCGTTCGATCGAGTCGGCGGACTGCGTCGTGCGGGGCGGCAGAATCTTGATCGCGACCACGCGCTTCATCCTCGTGTGCCGCGCCGAGAACACTTCACCCATGCCGCCTTGCCCCAAGCGGTCGAGCAAAACGTAGTTTCCAAACTTGAGTTCCGGGCCGCGCCCCTCGCTCACTTGAGCGACCTGGAACGGCGTCAACTTGCCGCGCGAGACGAGCCGCTCGGAAAGCGGCGCCGCGTCCACCGTCGCCTCGAGTTCGTCAGCCAGATCAGACGAGCTGAGGATCTCCGCGCTCTTGAGAAGGTCCTCGAATAGTTCGTCCCCAATGGTGTCGGCCGAGCCGTTCGGCAGCGGCAGGGGAAGAGACTTGCTGACGACGGTAACCGTGCCGTCGTCTTCATCCGAGACGATCGTCTCGTCGTGGTGGACGGAATCATCGTCTTCGTCGGCGGGCGCGTGCTGCGGTCCTCCGAGCAAAGCCTCGCTGTCTTCCGGCTCGTCGCGGCCGCCTGGGGAGGAAGGCGGATTCGGCCGTGAATCGTCTCGTTCCATATTCCGCGCGCCTTACCGTCAACAAGGGAAGAGAGAAGAGAAGAGTCGCCGCCACCCCACCTTGGCGTGGATCGATTCTACCACATTCGTTTCATTTGGCCGTTGAGCGTTTTTCTCAGGCGGCGCGCCGCGGTTGCGGTGGACGATCGTCGCCTCGTCGAACTAAGCGCGATCCGGCGGCGGCTGTTACGAAAGAAAAACGCCGTTAATCTCGCCCCTCCCGCCCGGTTATTCGTCGAGCGTCGAACCCCTGCTGTCGCAACCCTTTGCGGCAATTGCCGTCTGACCTATAATCTGCCTCTCCGAACTTTGACGAGTTTCCCATGAAATGCCGCATCGGCGCTGTCAGTTATCTCAACACCAAACCGCTCGTTCACGGTCTGACTGAATTCGCACCGGATTGTGACATCAGTTTCGACCTGCCAAGTCGCTTGGCCGATCAACTCGCCGGCGGCGAATTGGATGTGGCGTTGGTTCCGTCGGTTGAATTCCTGCGCGGATCCGATTACTCAATCATCTCCGACGCCTGCATCGGTACGCGGGGCCCCGTGCTGAGTGTCAAGTTGCTCAGCCGCACGGAGATTCCCGCCATCCGATCATTGGCGTTGGACGAAGGCTCACGCACCAGCGCGGCGCTGGTGCGGATTCTGCTCAAACAACAGTACGGAATCGCTCCCGCGCTGACGCCGCTGCCGATTGGCAGCGACGCCCGCGACAGTACGGCCGACGCGGTCTTGTTAATCGGAGACCGCGCCATGCACGCCGACTCGGACCAGTACGCGGAGATCTGGGATCTCGGCGAGCGTTGGCGGGAATGGTCCGGATTGCCGTTTGTGTTCGCCATGTGGGTCGCCCGATGCGGCGTCGACGTCGACGGCATCGCGGCGGCGCTGTCGGCGGCGCGTGACGCCGGACTCGCCAACCTCGATTCGATAGCGCGCCGCGAACACCAAGATGTCGGGCTGAGCTACGAGACATGCCTCTCGTACTTGCGAGACAACTTGCACTTCACTCTTGGCGACGACGAGCGAAAATCGCTGGAGTTGTTCGCCAGCCACGTCAACCAATTGGACTCCGTACTGACAAACTAACTGGCAAACTAACTGGCAAACTAACTGACAAACTAACTGACAAACTAACTCCACCTGGTTCTTCTTGGGCTTGCCGCGCCGACGACTCCGGACCACATGACTACTAATTCCATTCTCGACAAAGTGCTCGACGGCGCGCGGCTATCCGCCAGTGACGGCTTAGCCCTGCTGCAGTCGCGCGACTTGGCCTCGATCGGTCGAGCCGCGAACAGCGTCGCCGAACGGCTCCATCCCGAGAACTACCGCACGTACAACATCGATCGCAACATCAACTACACCAACGTGTGCACGGCGGTGTGCGATTTCTGCGCTTTTTATCGCGGGCCGAAGAGCTCCGAAGGATACGTGCTGGCGCGAGAGGAACTATTGCGGAAGATCGAGGAGACGATTGCGGTCGGCGGCAACCAGATTCTCCTGCAGGGAGGGCTGCACCCCGAATACAAGCTGGCGTGGTACGAGGAATTGCTGCGGGACATCAAGAATCGATTCCCGCAAGTCAACGTACACGGGTTCAGCCCGCCGGAGCTGCACCACTTCACCAAAGTCAGCCGGTTGCCGATCGAAGAAGTCCTGACGCGGCTCCGCGATGCGGGGCTGGGCAGCATCCCTGGGGGCGGAGCCGAGATTCTGGTCGACCGAGTTCGCGGCGCGATTACGCGGGGCAAGGTCATGACCGACGATTGGCTGAACGTCATGCGAGTTTGGCACCAAATGGGCGGCGTCAGCACGGCGACGATGATGTTTGGCCACGTCGAAACGCTCGCGGAGCGGATCGAGCATTTGGAGCGGCTGCGACAACTACAGGACGAGACGGGCGGCTTTACAGCGTTCATCGGCTGGACTTTTCAGCCCGACAATACGGATATGGCGGACGTGCCGCCGGCCGGCTCATTCGAATACCTGAAAACACAAGCTGTCGCGCGTCTCTATCTCGACAACTTCCCCAACATCCAATCGAGCTGGGTGACGCAGGGCTTGCGGATCGGCCAACTGGGAATGCTGTTCGGAGCCAACGACATGGGCAGTCTGATGCTCGAGGAAAACGTCGTGGCCGAAGCCGGCACTGTCCACTTCCTGTCACTTGCCGATATTCGCGGCGCCATCGAGGAATTGGGGTTCACGCCCCGCCAACGCAACGTCCGCTACGAATTGGTTGGCGAAGATGCGGAGCGATTCGCCGTCGAAGCCAATCAGCGGCGGGGGCAAGGTGAGTCGATGCTGCAGATCAGCAGCTGATCGACGCGAGTTGCCGGAACCGGACCGACTTGATTAGAGGCCGGCGAAGTAGTTGCAAACGGCGGTGTCAAACGCCTTGGGTGTCAGCTCGAGTGGCCGATCCTGGAACTCGCAGAGGTTTTTCACCTGCAGCATCAGATCGCGGGCGTGGCAGTACCGCATCGGCCGCCGCACATCGAGGAAGTGGCGATCGATCAGGTAATCGACCGCCTCTTCGCTGTGAATGAAGCCCATCGCTTCGGACAACTGCCGGAACAGCATGCGAAATTCTTTTTCGGTCGGGTCGATGACTTCGATCTTGTAGGGGATGCGGCGGAGAAACGCTTCGTCGACGATATGTTTTGGCTCCAGATTGGTGGCGAAGACCAGCAGCTGGTCGAACGGCACCTGGAGCTGTCGCCCCGACGGCAGCGTCAGGAAGTCGTACCCCTTCTCGAGCGGCACGATCCAGCGATTGAGCAACTCGGAGGTCGACACGCGTTGCCGGCCAAAATCGTCGACGACCAACGCCCCGCCGTTGCTCTTCATTTGCAACGGCGCTTCGGTGATGCCCGTCGCCGGGTTGAAGGTGATCTCGAGATGTTCAAGCGTCAGCTCACCGCCGACGATGACCGTGGGTCGTTTGATCCGCATCCAGCGCGGATCGTAGCGAGCCTCACCTTCCTCTTCCTCCGGCGGAGCTGGATCGTGATTGCTGGGATCAAAAAACCGCATGATCTCGCCGCCAATGGTCAGCGTGCGGGGAATCCAGATGTGCTGGCGGACAGCGCGGATCACGCGTTCGGCGATGCTGGTCTTGCCGTTGCCCGGGTCGCCGTAAAGGAACAAGCCGCGACCGGCGTTGACGGCCTGACCGATTTGGCTGATGACGGCCGGCGGCAGGGAGAGTTCTTCAAACGCTTGGCAAAGGTCGGCGATTCGCAACTTGGCCTGCTTCACCGACTGCAGCCGCACACTTTGAACGTAATCCTTGAGCGTCACCGGAGCAGCCCCGAAGTAGGTGCAGCGATCGGCGTAACGACGCCCCCGCCGCTGGCCGGCTTCGGTGAGTTCGTAGTCGTAGTCGCTCATCGCCGCCGCACCGCGATAGGCGATCAGCAAACGTTCCTTGAGATCCAGTAGACTCTCCCTGACGATCTTGAACGGCAATCGCAGCTGTTCGGCGATTCCGCGTCCCGAGTCCGCGCCGGCGCTAAGCAGGTACTTCAGTATCAACTGCTCGACGTCCGTCGGCGTCAGGCCGGTCTCCTTTAGACTGACGGGAGCCAGTGGTGCGTATTCCAAATCTTGTTGGAATGTGGGCGCGCGATCGGGCTCCGGATGATCCTGGGGGTGGCCGTCATC
>JASMLW010000110.1 GCA_030748485.1 Pirellulaceae bacterium | reverse complement strand
GCGGAGGATCGGTTGCCAGACGACGCGGTCTTGAGTGGCCAAGTTCGGCGGTTGTTGAAAGACCGACGCGCGGATGCATTCGTGGCGGGTTTTCTCGACAGTTGGCTGACGCTCCGCGATTTGGGATCCAGTCCTCCGGATCGGCGGAGTTTCCCCGCCTACTATCACTACGACTTGCTTTCTGCGATGCGCCGCGAGACCGAGCTGTTCACGAAGCATCTGATCGACGAGAACGCCAGCGTCTTCAACTACCTCGACGCCGACTTCACGTTTGTCAACAAACCGCTGGCTCGCCTGTACGGCCTCAAGCCGCCGCCGGATCGCGGCTTTCAAAGAGTGCAGTTGACCGATCGACGGCGCGGTGGGTTGCTCGGACAAGCGAGCGTGCTGACCGTAACGGCCAACGGGATCGACACGTCGCCCGTCGTCCGCGGGGTCTGGTTGCTCGACAACATCCTCGGCTCGCCGCCGTCACCGCCTCCGCCGGACGTCGAGCCGTTGGATCCCGACATCCGCGGAGCCAAGACGATTCGCGACCAACTCAAACGGCATCGTGAAATCGCCACTTGCAATGACTGCCACCGCAAAATCGATCCGCTCGGTTTTGCGCTCGAGAACTTCGATCCGATCGGCGGCTGGCGAACGAGCTACGGCCAGCAGAAGCCGATTGACGCATCTGGGCAATTGCCCAGCGGCAAGAGTTTCTCGGGCGTTGAAGAGTTGAAGCAGATTCTGCGGCGCGATCGCAGTGACCAGTTCGCCCGCGCGCTGGTTCAGAAGCTGCTCGCCTACGCCATGGGCCGGCAACTCGAACTCCCCGATCGCCAGCATGTCGACACACTTGTGAAGCGACTTCACGAGCGGGGCGACGGCATGCGAGACCTGATCGAACTGGTCGCGCTGAGCGACCTTTTCCGCTCACCTTGAGACGCCCGCCGGGGCTTCGTTCTTGGTACGATAGCGTTCCATCAATCGCAACGTTTTCGTTCGCTTCAGGCCGAGGCCGATTGGAGTTGAACGCCTTGTTGCTCGAGGTTGTTCAATGGCGAGTCGGACAAGGGGAAGCGGGCCAACGCCCACCGAGTTGTTTGTCATCGGTGTGGTAATCGTCGGAGCGACGACGCTCCATTTACAGGAGTTGTCGGCTGACGTGGACCCGGTCAAGGTGCGGTTCTTTGAGGAGCGAATTCGTCCCGCTCTGGTCAAGCATTGTTACCGTTGCCATTCGAGCGCCGCGAAGTCAATCAAGGGCCAGCTGCGGTTGGATTCGGGGCTCGCTTTGCGAAAGGGCGGCGAGTCGGGGGCGATCGTCGCGGCGGGCAAGCCGGACGACAGTCTGATCATTCAGGCTCTCGAGTACGGCGAACTGAAAATGCCGCCGGGCAAGAAGTTACCCGCCGGCACGATCGCTGACTTTCGCCGCTGGATTACCGACGGAGCCGTCGACACCCGCCAGGCCGCCAGCGATGCGCCCCGCCCAAAAAAGCCGTTCGAAAATCCCAACGCGGGCGAGTTCTGGTCTCTGCGTCCGCTCGCCCAAGCGGCGACGCCGAAAATCGACAGCGACTGGCCCCGCAACGCCATCGACCAGTTCGTCTTGCACCGTCAGTTGCAGAAGGGGATCGCGCCGAGCGGGCGCGCCGAGCCACTGACCTTGTTGCGCAGACTCTATTTCGACTTGATCGGATTGCCGCCGCCCGCCGGCCGAGTCACCGAGTTCACCGATCGTCTTAGCGACGCCCAGTACGGTCAGTTGGTTGAAGAACTTCTGGATCGCCCCCAGTTCGGTGAACGTTGGGGGCGTTATTGGCTGGACGTCGCCCGCTTCGCCGAGAGCAGCGGCTTCGAGCAAGACTACGATCGACCCGAGGCGTTCCACTATCGGGATTTTGTGATCCGCGCTTTCAACGACGACATGCCGTTCGACCAATTCGTTCGTTGGCAGATCGCCGGTGACCAAATCGAGCCGGCGAATCCGACGGCCGTGGTGGCGACGGGATTTGTCGTGGCGGGCGTCGAGAACCTGATCCAATCGAGGAAGGAGTACGTTCGCGACCGCTACGACAAGCTGGCTGACATGTCGAACACCGTGGGAACGGCGTTGCTGGGTCTCAGCGTCGGGTGCGCGCGGTGCCACGATCACAAGTACGACCCGATTTCTCAGCGCGAGTACTACCGGCTCACAGCCGCCTTCGCGACGACCGTCTCGGCTGTGCGCGATGTCGGCGAGGCTCCGCAGAGCAAGAAAGCGTTCGTCGCCTCCGAGGCTCCCGACGGCCGGATTCGCATGACGGTCGTCACCGAACCATCGTTCAATTCGCTACCGAGCATTCCCGCCCGCGTTCACTTTCTGGTCCGCGGCGATCCTCAGCACGCCGAAGAAGAAGCCGAACTTGCCTTCCCGGCAGTTCTCAACAAGCAAGGGCGCGCGGCGGATCGTTGGGGCGAAACCGACACGACACCGCGTGCGGTTCTCGCCAACTGGCTGACCGATGCGAACGACGGAGCCGGGCACTTGTTGGCTCGAGTGATGGTGAATCGCATCTGGCAGCACTACTTCGGACGCGGGATCGTCGCCACGCCGAACGACTTCGGCTTGCGCGGCGAGCCGCCTACTCACCCGCAACTGCTGGAGTATCTGGCCGGCGAGTTGATTCGGCGCAAGTGGCGGATGAAACCCATTCATCGGATGATTCTAAACAGCGCCACGTACCAGCAGCGCTTCACCGCCAGCGGAGACGACGCCCAAGTCGTCCGGAATCTGGAATTGGATGCAGAGAACCAGTTGCTGTGGAGGCGGGAGCCGCGGCGGTTGGATGCCGAGGCGATTCGAGACAACTTGCTGAGTGTGAGTGGACGACTCGATGCGACGATGTTCGGCCGAGGAACACTCGATGAAAACTCGCCGCGGCGAAGTATTTACCTCACGGTCAAGCGGTCGCGGCTGTCGCCGACACTGCAACTATTCGACGCGCCCTCCTCACTGCAGGGCGTCGGCCGCCGCCCAGCGACAACGACGGCTCCGCAAGGGCTGCTGATTTTGAACAGCCCGTTTGTCGACCGGTGCGCCGTCGCTTTCGCCAAGAGGCTCGAGCCGGCTGCTGAGCAAACTGACAACTTCATTCGCAAGGGATTCATCACTGCCGTCGCCCGCCCGCCCGCCGAGAACGAGATCGCCATCTCGCGCGAACTGCTGCAGCCCGATGCGGCGAATGGAGCTCGCGACTTTTGTCATATGCTGTTTTGTCTCAACGAATTTATCTACGTCGACTAACCGAAGTGGCAGTGGATTGCGGATGATCTTGAGACGGTCGGACGTCGCGGGTGATCTGGCGATCAAACGAACCGCCTCCACGTTCTGGCGAACGTAGCTACAAAGCTGCCGCTCGGTGGGCGTTCGTCCGGTTGGTCGCTGGATCGATCGAGCGAAACCCCGTATCCTCAACGCCACAAGTTCAATCGTTCGTCTATCGACTCAAGCTTATCGCGTCATGCACAACAACTTCCAAGTCAATTCGACAATGTCGCGACGTCGCTTGCTGCAACAGGCGGGGTCCGGAGTGGGCGCGTGGGCTGCTCACGCTCTGTTGTCCGGAGAAGTGAATGCGGAGAACGTGGCGGTGGACAGTCGCTTTCCGCTCCGCCGGCGTCCCAGTCACTTCGCGGGCGTGAAGAGTGTGATTTGGATCGTGCTGAACGGCGGAGCCAGTCAAGTCGACACCTGGGACTACAAGCCCGAGTTGCAGAAACGCGACGGCGAGCAGCTCGCAGGAGCCGATTCGCGGACGGGTTTCTTCGAAACGACCGGCAAGCTGCTGGCCTCCCCTTTTCGCTTCCAGCAACACGGCGAAAGCGGAGGCTGGGCGGCCGAAATCCTGCCCCACACCAGCCGGCACGTCGACGACATGGCCTTCGTTCACTCTTGCTACACCACTTCCAATAACCACAGCCCCGCGCTGTTTGAAATGAACACCGGCCTGAGCCGGATGGGGTTCCCCTGCGTGGGGTCGTGGCTCACCTACGGGCTCGGTTCCGAGAACGACGACCTGCCCGGTTTCGTTGTGATGACAGACGCCCAAGGACGCGGTCTGCCGAAGAATCACGCGCAGAACTGGGGGTGCGGATTTCTCCCCAGCGTCTTTCAGGGCACGCGAGTCAAAGAGTCGGGCGCACCGGTCGACAACCTGCTCCGCTTGCCTTCCATGTCAGCCGAACGCCAGCGGCGGCTGCTGACCGCCGCCAAACGACTCAACCGATGGCACGCCGACGAACGCCGGGGCGAGTCGCAGTTGGATGCTCGAATCGAGTCGCTCGAATTGGCGTTTCGCATGCAGATGTCCGCGCCCGAGGTTCTGTCGATCGATCGAGAAACGGCGGAAACTCAGCGGCAATACGGATTGGATCACGATGTGGCCAGGCACTTCGGCAAGCAATGCCTGATCGCGCGGCGGCTGGTCGAATCGGGCGTGCGCTTTGTACAGATCTACAGTGGCGGAACGGGAAACGCTCAGAGCTGGGACGGGCATCACGACATCAACGCCAATCACCGGCGGTTCGCATTGGAAACGGACCAGGGTGTCGGCGCGCTGCTCAGCGACCTCAAACAGCGCGGCCTGTGGGACTCGACGCTCGTCGTCTGCGGCGGCGAATTCGGGCGGACATCGGATTCACAAGGAGGCAAAGGCCGCGATCACAACCCCAACGCCTTCAGTTGGTGGTTCGCCGGCGGAGGAATCCGCGGCGGCGCGCATTTCGGCAAAACGGACGAGTTCGGTTACAAGGCGATCGAAAACCGCCGCCACATTCACGACTTGCACGCCACCGTGTTGCACTTGTGCGGACTCGACCACGAGCGATTGACGTATCGATTCAACGGTCGCGATTTCCGCCTGACCGACGTCGCCGGACGAGTTATCCACGAGATCCTCAAGTAGCGGGCGGGTGTCTTGCGCTGAGCGTCGCGGCCGACCGTTCTGTACACGCCAGCGAGAGCCGGCGAGTATCTCGCCCGAGCGATTGGCGCACTAATTCTCGACGGCGCGCGGGCCGCGCTTGGCGGTCTGCCATCTGTTTGTCACAGCGCGCGAAATATCCGCGGATAGTTGGTGTTCGCGCAGTGCTTTGCGGCTCGTCAGCCAACTTCCACGCGCTACGATTGAAGGAATGGAATGGCGGCTGCGCCAGGAAAGCCGAAACTTTACACGGAGTACCGACGATGGAACGAACAAGTGAAATCAGTCTTTTGGTGCGAGATCGAGAAGAGTGGCGACAGGTGGACAAACTCGACGACTTCACGAACCTCGTCGCGATCGCCTCGCTGTCGGCGAATCCGACAACGTTTGACGAATTGCGGCGCGCTTATGCGCGGTATCGCCCCGAAGAGCCGTTCTCCGATTTGCCCTGGCGGAACGGCCCCCCGCGCGAACCGAGCGGACCCTGGTGCGTCGTCGACTTGGCCAGCCGCCTGGTCCTGGCCGGCAACGGCTACGAGTTGCCGGGGGACGTCCATTGCTACCGCGAAAGAGACGATGATTCTTCGTCGCAGATCTGGATCAACATGCCTCCCGAATGGGATCTCAAAGACACCGATTGGTGCACGGCGTTGGCCGCGGACCCGCCGGGGGAAATCGCGCCGTTCGACGTCAGGGCCATTCTCTATGGCCGCCCCTACGCCGCGCATGTGGCGAAACGCGTCGTCGAGGCAAGCCGCGCCAACGCGCTGCCCGACACGTACATCTCCTTCGACCAATTCAAACGGCCCGAACCGTTCTCAGACGCCGAGAGAGACACCATCGAACGCTGGCGAAAGCAGGGTGTCGCCATCCACGCGGAATGGCTGCTGACCGCTTGCGACGAACTCGGCGGCGAAACGCCGCGGTCCCACCTCCATCGCGGACGCGAATGGGTCGATCGCGAAATCCACTATCGTTGTCAACAATGGTCGATGAAGAAGAAGCCGCCGCTGGCGATCGATCGCGACACGTTCGCCTATCGTTACGGCCCCATGGGAACGCAAGAAGTGGTCGTCTACTTCGCGTACTGCCGCGAGTTGATCGATTGCGCATTCACGGCGATCGCCGACGACCGGAACATCGAAGCGTCCGAGCTGGCCACGGCGTTGGAGGCGCTGGGCGAGACGTGGCTGCACGAGGGATCGCTGGATGGCGAACCGCTCAGGCCACATTCGGTGATCGACGACGAAAGACGCCTCTTTCCCCTCGTCGTGGGAGCGGAGATGAGCGACTGCGATTGCCCAATCTGCCGGATGGAGGCCGATAGCTCTGAACCGACGTTCTATCTGTTTGATGGGCATCACCTGGAGCTGGACGACGAGTTTGCCTTCTCGCTGATCGAAACTCGCGGCGAATGGGAGATGCTGCAGGGCGACTACGTCCAGTATGCGGAGGAGTCGCGCGAGATTCAGCAGAGTTTTGAACCGGAAACCGCGAGTCCCGAGTTGCAGGACATCTGGATGAGTTCAAAGGTTTCGGACTCGGTGGCCAGTTCGACCATGGGGCTGGCGTTCCGCCTGGCCGAGATCATCGGAAATCTGCAGCAGGACGGCTCGATGCCGGACCGAATCGGGGCTATCAACGACGCCTTTGATGCGTATCGGCGGTCGCCCGACCGGAAGCGGCGGAGGCGGGCGAAACAGCGACTGTGTCACGAACTCGAGCAGGTCGCCGCCGCCCTCCCCGAACTCACGTCGAAGGTCGCCGACTTCCAAAGTCAACTCGACGTGAGCCAGCGGGCGTCGTCCGAAGGATAGCCGGACTGCTGCCGATCGGGTGTGTGGTGAGCCAGTAGTTATTCGATGATCTTGTTGATCGGGTACTCGACGATCCCCTTGGCTCCCGCCACCTTCAGCTTGGGCACGATCGATCGAACGACTCGCTCCTCCACGATCGTGTTCACATCCAGCCAGTCGTCATCCGACAGCGACGAGACGGTTGGTTTCTGCAGAGCGGGAAGCTGCTCGAGCACGGCGTCGACATGGTCGCGATGGACGTTCATCATCAAGCCGACCTTGCCTTCCGCCGCCAGACAGGACTGCAGCATCAGCGCCACATTTTCGAGTTTGTCTCGTTTCCACGCGTCCTTGTAGGCGTCCTTATTGGCGATGAATCGCGTCGTACTCTCCAACAGTTCGGCGACAATCCGCAGATTGTTCGCCCGCAGTGAGCTTCCCGTCTCGGTGACTTCGACAATCGCGTCGGCCAGCTGCGGCGGCTTGACCTCTGTCGCGCCCCACGAGAACTCGACTATCGCCGACACGCCATGCTGCGCGAGAAAACTCTGCGTCAGCCCCACGACTTCCGTGGCGATGCGTTTGCCCTCGAGATCGGCGATCTCTTGGACGGGCGAGTCGTTTGGCACGCAGAGGACCCAGCGCACGGGGCGTCGACTGACCTTCGAAAAAACCAGCTCGCAAATCTCGACGACGTCCGAACCGCTCTCCAAAACCCAGTCGTACCCGGTGATGCCGGCGTCCAAGACTCCCTGATCGACGTAGCGAGCCATCTCCTGCGCACGGATCAGCAGGCAATCGATTTCGTCGTCGTCGATCGTCGGGTAGTAGGATCGCGATGAGAATCCGATGTTGTAACCGGCCTTCTTGAACAACTCGGCCGTCGACTGCTGCAGGCTGCCGGCGGGGATTCCCAGCTTCAAAACGTTGTCAGACATTGCACTCATCTATTTCTTGTAGACTTCAGCCGGATCAAATACGCGTTCGCCAACCACGGTCGTCTGGCCGGTGGCCGCGTCGATTCGGCGGAAGAAGCAACTCTTGTATCCTTCGTGGCAGGCGGCTCCGCCGATCTGATTGACTTTCACCAGCAGCGTATCGGCGTCGCAGTCGTAGTACAGCTCCTTCATCTCCTGCACGTTGCCGCTCTCTTCGCCCTTTCGCCAGAGCCGCTGGCGGCTGCGGCTGTAGTAGCAAACGCGTCCCGTCTGGAGCGTCTCGGAGTACGCCTCCTCGTTCATGTACGCCAGCATCAGCACTTCGCCCGAGTCGACATCTTGGGCGATCACGGGGATCAAATCGGACTTACTAAAATCGGGACCGGACACGGGGGATTCCTTGGGAGGAAGCTGGAAGGAAGCTGGAAGGAAGCTGGAAGGATACAGCGGAGAGCCGACAGCAAAGGACAATCTGCTACGGTAACATGAACGGGCGGCAGCGGCCAGGGCCACCGGTTGGCGCTCAACGATCGGTTTGCAGCGGCCGAACGGCTCGCGTTACAAGGTGGTCTTCGCACCGTCCCCAAAGGGGTTCTCCGGCGGCGTCAATCGGTAGCCGATGCAGGGTGGAATCAACTGCCCGCCGTCCTTCCCGCCGCGCTCGCCCCAACGGGAATGAAACTCTTTGACAAGATCGTTGGCGAAGATCGCCGGCGCCTGGAACTGCCCCGAACGCATCAGATTGAAGTGGATGTGGGAATCGCGATTCTCCCGGGTGCGCGGCAAGTACATGTACGCGATCACGTCGCCGCGTTTGACCTGTTGTCCAATCTTGACGCGGATGAACGGCAGGTAGAAGTTCTTATCTTGCGGGTCGATCATCGGTTCGATGCTGTAGTGGAAGTCGACCTGTCTCCCCTTGTCTCGAGCGATCGCCAAGGTGACGCCGTAGCGGACGTTGGACGCCCGACGTCCCCCGGTAACGATTGGTCGCAACCGAAAGTGCTCGTCGATTCGTGACACGAATCCGTCAGCCACTGCGTAGATCGGCGGATAACTGGTCGGGTCGCTCGGCTGGGCCCGCTCATTCGGCGGCTGGAAATAGAGATGGCAACCGGTGTGGGGTCGTTGTGCGCTCTTGCCCAAGTAGGGGCGCCCGCCCCGAACAACGCTCAAATCGACTAGAAAACGGTCGCTCGGGCGATCGCGAAATGTGCGAATGTCGGCGAGTTCCTCGAGTGGGATTCGGCGAGTAGAGCGCGACCGCAGGCGGTTCGCCTCGCGCCGCTTCGCCCGGTCCGCGGCCGATTCCTGCTCCTGCCCAACCGTAGCTGAGCAACAACTGATGGCGCCAATCGCGCTGAAGACTAACGATCGCATTGACATCAGAACAGCTCCTTCAATGATTGGGCCAAAGGGCCTCGCGCGGAATTGATACGTCCATTCAAGCCTCCAGTCAAACCTCCAGTCAAACCTCCACTCAGACCATTGTATGGTCGCGCGTCCATGGTTGAGTGTTCGTTTCTCCGCGCGCTGCGCAACTAAACTCCACGCCCCATTTCAAATCAGATTGCCCGTTGCGGGCGGCTGAGATAGGCTGAAGCTTCCCGCCAAGCCTCGAATCCCACCGGCCAGTCCCATGCGACCCAACATCATCCAGCTACGGACCCTCGCTTCGGTAGTCGTTGGCGCTTTGTGGGTTGGCGGCGCAGCCAGCGCGGCTCCACCACTACACGCTCAAATCGACGCATTGATCGAAGCGCAGGCGGGAGGCCCGGTAGCGGACGCGGCCGACGACGCCGAATTCCACAGGCGCCTATTCCTGGATCTCAACGGCGTCATCCCAACCGTTGAAGAAACTCGCACATTTCTCGCTGACAAGAATCCACAAAAGAGACTGCCGTTGATCGATCGACTCCTCGAGTCGCCGCGTTACGTTTTGCGAATGCGCGAGGCGCTGACGGTTATGCTGCTGGAGCGTCGCGTCGGGAACAACGTGCCGACCGAGGACTGGAACCGTTTTGTCGAGTCGTCGGTGTCCGCAAACAAGCCGTGGGATCAATTCGTCCGGGATTTGGTCGAGGCGGACGGCGCTGTCGACGAGACGCGGGGCAGCGTCAAGTTCTTTGTCGACGGCGGCCGAGCCGATCACGACCAGATGACTGAGGACGTCGCGAGGTTGTTTCTAGGAATGAATATTCACTGCGCAAAGTGCCACGACCATCCGGTGGTCGATCAGTTCATGCAGTCGGACTACTTCGGGCTGTTGGGTTACCTCAATCAGAGCAAGTTGGCCAAGCACGCCAAATTGCAGAAGGCTTTCCTCGTTGAAAACGCGGCCGCCGCCAAGCTGGAGTTTCAGTCGGTCTTCTTTCCCGATACCAAAGAAGCGGTGGGGCCGCGACTGCCCGGCGGTGCGGAAGTGGCGGTGCCCACTTTCGCGAAGGGCGAGGAGTTATCCGCGCCGGCTCAAGATGGGCTGCCGGGCGTGCCAAAATTCCGGCCGCGCGTTTTGTTGGCGCGCGACCTGACCGCCGCGACCAATCGCCGTTTCGTCGAGAACAGCGTCAACCGTTTTTGGTCCCTGTTGATGGGTCGCGGGTTGGTCGAGCCGCTGGACATGATGCACGACGAGAATCCAGCCTCCCATCCAGCCGTTCTCAAACTGCTCGCGGACGAGTTCGTCGCGCACCGCTTTGACGTTCGCTGGCTGGTCCGCGAACTGGTTCTCTCACAGACGTACCAGCGGTCGAGCCGGCTGCCCGCCGGCGTGGCGATCGCCGATGCCGGACCGCGGACCTACCGCGTCGCCAACGCCAAGGGATTGTCGCCCGAACAGACGGCTTGGAGCCTCATGAGAGCGACGGGAGTACTGGAGAAAATCCAAGCGAAACAGCGGCCGGCTGATTCGAAGTTCACCTACAAAGACTACATCAACCGGCGAATTCCACCTCCCGACAATTTGGCCGATACGATGCTCTTGTTCGCCGCCGTGTTCGGCAACCCACCGGGCGAGCCCGAAGTTGGTTTTCAACCTTCAATGGGGCAGGCGCTGTTCTTGATGAACGAACCTCTCGTCCTCGACTGGCTCAGCATCGACGGCGGCGAGCTGATTGAGTTGGCGGCCAAGCAATCCGATCCGCAAGCCGCCGAACTGTTGTATCTGCAGATCCTCGGTCGACCTGCGACAACGGAAGAGGCTACCGAAGTCGGCGAGTACATCGCGGCGGCGAAGTCTCGCGAAGACGGCGTCAAGGAATTCGCCTGGGCCCTGATCGCCTCGGCCGAATTCAGGCTCAATCATTGAGATCACCATGACAAACTCTCACGCCTGCCAGGGCCACGAACATCATCTGACGCGTCGCCAGATTCTCGGCGGACTCGTCGGCGCCGCGACGGCGGCGACCGGTGGGGGCTTGTTGAACCGGGCCGTCGCCGATGAGCTCAAAAAGCAAGACAAGCGAATGCTGGTCATTTGGCTCGACGGCGGCATGAGTCAATTGGAAAGCTGGGACCCCAAACCGGGAACGGAGTTTGGCGGGCCTTTCGCGGCGATCCCGACGTCGATCCCCGGAGTGCGCGTCAGCGAGCTGATGCAGCAGACAGCCAAGCAAATGCACCGGTTGGCCGTGGTCCGCGGCATGAGCACCAAGGACGAGAACCATTCGACAGGCGTGCCGCGAATTCTCCGCGGCGACCCGAAGAACCGCGGCGTCACTTATCCTTACATCGGATCCGCGCTCGCCAAGCTGAGAGGCGACCGCGGCAGCGAATTGCCGAATTACATCTGGGTCAAACCCGGCTCGGGCGGCTTCATTTGGCAACACGCCGGATTCCTCGGCTCGCAGTTCGGCGCACTCGCTTTGGGCGATGGCAAGCCGCCCATTCATATCAATCGACCACCCGAGATTACGGCTGAATTGGATTCGCGGCGCAATGCGGTTCGCAAGAAGTTGAACGATCGTTTCCGCCAGCGTAGACGCCCGGCGGAAGTTGACGCCTACGACTACTCGTTTCAGATGGCGGAGAAACTGATCCGTCGCAAGGATCTGTTCGCCGAGTTTTCGCCGCCGGAGCTGGCCCGCTATGGCAACCACCCTCTCGGTCGGCACATCCTGCAATCAAAACGACTCATCGAAGCCGGCGTAACTTGCGTGCAATGCCACTCGTATCATTGGGATACGCACGGCGACAACTTCAACATGCACCTGGACTTGGTTCCCCAGATCGATCGACCGTTCGCGGCGCTGATCGACGATTGGAGCCAGAGCGGTATGTTGGACAATGTGCTGGTCGTGCTGATGTCCGAGTTCGGTCGCACACCCAAGATCAACCAGCGACTGGGCCGAGATCACTGGCCCGAAGCGTGGTCCCTCTGCCTGGCCGGCTGCGGAGTCAAGCGCGGCGTGGTGGTCGGCAAGACGACCGAGAACGGGGCGTGGGTCGACGGCGAGCCGTACGATATCGGGCATATTTTCCACACGATATTTCAAGCGTTGGGCGTCGATTCCCAAAGTACTGAATACGAAAACGACGGGCAGCCGTTGCCCATCGCGCACGACGATTACGGCGCGATCGCCGAGGTGTTGGCGTAGTCGCGCGGGCCATGGCCCGGTTGCGAACGCGAAGTGGAGCTATCGCATGAAGATTGATGTCACCAAAGCGTGGTCGGAGAAGAAGCTGCAGCACGAACGGCAGTTGGTCGCTTGCCAATTCAGTCCTTGCGGTGAGTTCGTGGTGGCCGCCGGCATGGACTCGTCGCTCCACCGCTGGACTCTGGCGACGGATGAGCACGCGCCGCTCGCCGGCCACGCGACCTGGATCGGCGACGTCGCCTTTCATCCCGACAAGTCGCGAGTCTATTCGGTCGACTATCGGGGTGGTTTGTTCTGTTGGGACTACAGGACAGCCAAACTGCTGTGGAAGAAAGAGTCGGCGCACGACGGCTGGGCTCGCAAAGTCGCCGTAAGCCCAAATGGAAAATTCGTCGCCACCGGCGGCAACGACCGTGTGCTGCGAGTTTGGTCGGACGGTGGAGAGTTAGTTGGGGAATGGCCGGGCCACGACGGATACATCTTCAGCATCGCGTTTCATCCCGACAGCAAAACTGTCGTCAGCGGCGATCAAGTGGGAGTCGCGCGGCAATGGGAGTTGCCCGGCGGGAAGGAAGTACGTCAATTCGATCTCTCCGTCCTCCACACTCGCAAAGATAACTTCCTGGCTCACGTCGGCGGCGTTCGCTCGATGGCGTTTGACGCCACCGGCTCAACGCTCGCCTGCGGCGGGATGACAAACGCGAAGAGCAATTCGTTTTGCCCGGGCGACCCGCTGGTCGTGCTCCTGGACGCGGCCACCGGAGAATCCAAGACTCAGCTCAAGCCGTCCCAGAAGGCCGACGGTCCGATCAACTCCTTGCGTTTCTTGCCCACCGGACAACTGGCCGGCGTTGGCGAAGGAGCCTCGGGCGCGTCACTCGCTTTTTGGAAACTCGACCAGCAGACTCCGATTCACACTATTAAGATGGGGAGCGGATACGAAGTGGATCTGCATCCAGACGAACTCCGCTTGCTCGTCTGTCGCTTTGAAGCCAATGGGCGAGGCGGCAATGGGCGACACGCGACTCCCGAGACGTACATCAGCAACGATGGCGTGATTGAGATCTATAACCTCTACGAAAAACCAGCCCAGACTTAGCAATCATGAATTGTCCGAATTGCGGCAACCCGGCCAGTCCCGGCGCCGCGCAATGTACGTTCTGCGGCACTCCGTTCAAGCCGAACCAAGCGACGCCCAATCCATTCGCGGGCGACATGCCGCCCGGCAAGCCGCTGCCGGGCCAACCCGCGCCGCAGACCGCTCGCATGGAAGACGATCCGGCGCTGCGGATGCTGATCCCCATCGGTCGCAGTCCGCAAGCGATCTTCGCCGGCTACGCGGGTTTGATCTCGTTCGGCTGCTGCCTGTTAGGACCGATTGCCGTCGCGCTCGGCTTCGTCGCCCTCAAGGACATCAAGCAGGATCCCAAATTGGGCGGCAAATGGCGGGCGATCTTCGGCATCGTGACGGGCGTGATCACCACGATCGCTCTGATTCTAGGTGGGATTGTGTTACTCGCTGAAGCGCTCGCCGGATAGCCGATCGCGACCGGTGGTGAAACGGCTAGAGCTCAACCCGTTCGCCTTGCTTGGCGACGCGATGTCCGGCGCGGCGAATACGCGCGGTGGCTTGGCTGTCATCACGAAGCGCCGGGTTGGTGTGATTGAGATGGATAAAGCGGATCTTCGCGCGGGTCGCCTCCGGCAGAGTACGAAAACGCTCGATGCTCTCCACGATAAACGGGTGGGGGATTTTCGAGATATCCCGCCCTGGCAACTCGCCGTCAGCGTAGAACGTGCCGTCCAGGTAGGCGACGTCCGCTTCAGCCAACAAATCCTCAATCCGAGTCGTCCACCGCGACCACTTGTCGATGTCCGGCAAATAGATCGCCACACGCCGCGGGCCACGAATCATGAACCCGACGGTCTCTGAGTATTCGTCTCGGTGCGGAACCGGGAACGGCGTGACTTTCACTCGGTCGTTCAATTGCACAACGGAACCCGCCGCGAGTCGCTGGAGTTTGATCTGCTTGAGTTTGACGAGTTGATCCCACGGTCCGTTCGTTTCCAAGAACAGCCTCATTCGCGGCATCGCGTAAACGGGAACTTCGTTCGCTCCGATAACTTCTCGCCCCAAGTGAGCCAATCCGAGGTAATGACCGATGTGGGCGTGCGTCAGCAGAATTCCCCGCAGCGACGGCGGGCGTTGCGGCGGCGCGACGCCGTCCAACAAGCGGAGCTGTTCGCGAAAGTCGGGCGTGCAGTCGAACAGCCAACGCTCTCCCGACTCGGGATCGACGACCGCCAAGCTGGTTGCGAATCGCCGTCGCGACGCCGATCGCCACGCCGCGGCGCAGCAACTCTTGCGGCAACCGGCCTGTGGGTAACCGGCGTCTTGGGCGACGCCCAGCACGACGAGAAACGGATCGGCGGCGGCCGCTATCGCCGCGCACGACCAACAGACGAGCAGGCACGAAAGGAGCAACGCACGTCGTGGTAGCCCGGTCATTTGGTCAACCTTTGGAATGGCTGCAACGCCGGATCTCCGATGACGACATAGAGCAACACGTTTTGAGCCGGCCGCGCCTTCTCGTTCACGACGAATCCGCCGGCGCGAGTTCCGGTCGTTTCGATCAGCCCATTCAGCAACTCTTGGTACGCCGCGCCGACCGTGCCGCCGTGCAGCCACGTTTCCAAGACGGGAAACAGATGCGGGAATCCACTGCTCAATCGCA
This sequence comes from Pirellulaceae bacterium, assembly GCA_030748485.1. Classification (GTDB taxonomy): domain Bacteria; phylum Planctomycetota; class Planctomycetia; order Pirellulales; family Pirellulaceae; genus JASMLW01. Next base: position 1,620 of record JASMLW010000110.1, on the reverse strand, counting down.
TGTGGCCAAATCCGACCAGCGCGCCCCGATCCACAGCGCGGACGACGAACGCGTCACGCTGCTCGACGGAGTAACCGCCGGGCGCTTGCCGAAGCGCCGGCCAGTCCGACTTCCGCGGCGACGCCGAGAAACACGAGCCGGTCAAAACGAATTTCCCCTGGCAGTTGTCCGGAATCGCAGCGATGTCGACACTGCAAGACATGCCGGGAATCCCGTGTCCATGCATGACGACGAGATTCGCGTCGGCGAATTGCTTGGCGACCGGCGCGGCGAACGCCTTGACGAAGTCTCGCTTGCCCCGCAGCACTACATTTGTAATCTGTTCGCCGTCGATCCGCGGAGCCTCGGACGCGTCGCGAGTGTAAACGGCCAGCGTCGGAGTGCTCACTCCGTGCGCCGCAAAGTGCTTGCGGAGAATGCCGGCCTTCTGCAAAGATCGCAGTTCGCGCACCGAAGGGACCTGACTGAGAGCGAAAGGCTGGAGCGCTGACTTTGACAACGGGCGGTGCGCTATCGACTGATCCACGAGTCGCGAGAAACTAGTTGGATTCGAGGCCAACAGCAGGCCGGGGAGCACATCGATTTGCGGATCGTCGTCAAGCGTCGCGAACAACTCCCACAGCGCGAGCAACGTGTTCTCCCGAAACGACTCGATGCGCGGAGCCACGGCGACAAACCTGGGCGGCGCGGCTTGAAACTGGGTGTGCAACTTCTGCAAAGCGGCCGACTCCTCCGCCAGCTGTCCAAGGTCGTCGACGCGGATCACCTGCGCGTCCCGATGACGGGCCAGCTTCGCGATCGAGTCGAGGTATTTTTCGTCGTTGTGATCCGTCAGAATCCAATACCCGCGGCCGGTCACGGCGTGTGACTCGGTGGCGAGGACGAACGCCGAGTTCCTGGCTTGATCGCGCGTCGGTCGCTTGCCCGCGCCGATGCGCGCGAGCTCGCTGACAGCCGGGATCGGCAACATCCGCGACGAGTTGCGGTTGGCGTTGCGGTTGGCGTTGGGGTTGAGCCGACTGCCATCGGCGGCGATGCCGAACCGCCGCCGAAATGCGATGATCTCCGCAGCGCTGACGGCTCCATCTTTGTTCGCGTCCCACCGCGGGAACTGCCGCTTGTAGGTGCTCTCCGCCACCTCGGCGGCCGACAACACGCCGTTGCGATCGCTATCGTGTTTCTTGATCAGATCCTTGACGGCGGGCAATTGCTGCCCGCGACAGAGTTGCGGAACGCAAACGGCCGCGAAAGCGATGATCAACAAAGCGCGAAGGTTTATCATGACTGCTCTTTCGTTGCAAAACTCGGAAAGCTCGCGCCAACGTTTCAGTTTGCTGCGGCGTCGGCGTTTAAGCAATACAGGTGCTCGAATCCACGCAGGATCATGCGCCCGGCGGCGACCGCCGGCGTCGTGTGGCATCCTTCGCCCAGCTCGGTCTTGCCAAGTAATTTGAACTGAGGGCCGGAGGCGATCACGTTGACGACTCCGGCTTGCGATATGCAATAGATCTTGCCGTCGACGGCGATCGGCGACGTGTAGTAGTTGCCGCCCACGCGTTCTATCCAGAGTTCCTTTCCAGTCGCCGCTTCGATGCAGGCGACGACGCCGTTGTCGCCCCA
>JASMLW010000109.1 GCA_030748485.1 Pirellulaceae bacterium | reverse complement strand
CGGCGGGCAACCGCCCACACATAGAGGTTGTCGAGTTTCTGATCGATGCTGCTCTTATCGTCCTTGACAAGTTGCGCAGCGCGGCCGTTGCCGTTCGATAGTTTGCTGTGAATATCAGTCGAGTTCAGCAGGTGCAGCGATTGAGCCAGATTGGCGTCGGCGCTGCGTTCGCATTCACAGGCGCTTTGCGCTTGCGGCTTGCCAAAGACGGTCAAGAAGTAATCGTCGAAACCGTTGTCCGGAAGCTGAATCGCCTTCGTGCCCGCCGGCATGCCGCTAAACCGAACTTCGGCCAACGCCACTTGGTTGATCGCGTCGTAGAGAACTTCGGCGTTCAGCCGACGCGGGTAGAAACTCGAGTGATTCTGCACGTCGTTGATATTGTAAGGCGTCGGTTCGGAGCTCAACTGGTACGTGCTGGAGTTGCAGATTGTCCGCACCAGATCCTTCAAATCGAATTTGCTGTCGACGAAGTGTTTGGCGAGCGCGTCGAGTAGTTCGGGATTGGAAGGCGGGTTCGTCACGCGCAGATCATCTTCGGGCGAAACAATTCCGCGACCGAGAAAGTGCTTCCAGTAGCGATTGGTCAAAGCGCGGGCGAAAAACGGATTCTGGGGGTCGGCCATCCAATCCACCATCGCTTCCCGAGGGTCGGCGTAGGCCGGTATCTCGAGCGGTTCGCCGCCGAGTCCGCGAGGCGTGACGTTCTGTTGAGAGCGGGGATTGCGGGCCGAGGCGACGCCCACGTTGTGGACGATGCGGGCGTTGTTCGTTCCCGTCCGGCCCGGCTTTCGACCCACACGGCTAAAGAACGCCATGAAGCCGTAATAGTCGTCCTGGCTCCACCGCTCAAACGGGTGATGATGGCAACGAGCGCATTGAATCCGCAACCCCAGGAACAGCTGAGCTGTGTCTTCCATTTGAGAGGTCGACGTGTTCACCGTCTTGTACCAGGCGACCGGTGGATGGCGCTCGACATCACCTGTCGCCGTCAGGATGGACCGGACAAATTCGTCGTACGGCATGTTCTCTTGCAACGACGCGCGAATCCAGTCGTGAAATCGATAGGTAAAAGGGATGTCTTGGGTGTTGGCCCGCTGGTTGCGCAGCACGTTGGACCACTTGTTGGCGAAGTAGTAACCGTAAGCAGGGCTGTCGAGCAGGAAGTCAATCCACTTGGCCCGCTTGGCGGCGTCCTTGTCAGCCAGGAAACGACTGACTTCATCGGCTGTCGGCAACCGGCCCGCCACATCGATCGTCGCGCGGCGAATAAATGTCGCGTCGTCGCAAAGTTCCGACGGCGGAATGCCAAGTTTCTTGAGTTTTGCGAAGACGAGCTGGTCGATGAAATTCTTCGCCGGCGGAGTATTCTCGACCGGCAGCCCTTGAGGGATCTCGGCGCGAAACACGCCCACATGACTTTGGAACCGAATCATGACAGCGACATCGCCCGGCGTGTCAAAGACCGTGATCCGGCCCGACGCCGAAGCGTCCGCCATCTCGACGTCGTTCGATCCGTAGGACGCGATTCTCGTCACATCTTCGACCGAACCGTCGCTGTAATGAGCCACGACGCTCACCTGCTGATTCGAATCGCGATTCATCGTGCTCGACTTGGGAAAGACCTCAATGCGATCGACGACCGGGTCGTCTTCGTCGCCGTAGGGCATGCCCTGCTCGATCCAGCGAGTGATGAGTTTCCATTCGTAAGTGCCGGGGTCGAGTCGATGGCCACCCCCATGGGGCAGTTGGTTCGCCGGCTTTTGAAGCAGCAAGCTGAATTCGGGAGACGCCGGGAAGATGCGGCGGCCACGATTCTCCTTCACCACGAATTCGTGGTCTTCCTTGGGGTAGAAACCAAGCAATGACAGTTTGAATCCGTTCTGCCCGGTCATCTTGCCGTGGCAACTGCCCGTGTTGCAGCCCAACTTGGTGAAGATCGGCACGATCTGGTTCGAGAAGTTGATCGGCTTCTCGCTGGCGATGTTGGCCACCTCGAGCGATGCTTCGGCCGTCTTGCCATCCACTTCCACTCGAACCACCGCCTTGCCGTCGGCGAGTGGAGTGACGAATCCATCGGCGTCGACTTGGACAATGTTGGCAGGGTTGGTCGAGTACTTCGCGCGGTGCGTCAAGTCGTGCAGCTGGCCCGACGCGTAGACGCCGGTGACCAGCAATTGCCGCCGCGCATCCCGGCCGTGCAGGCGCGGGTTACCGGCCGACTCGATCTGGACTTTGGTCAGCGCGCCGGCTGGACCGAGGCCGGGGAATTCGATCGGTTTCTCGGCCGTCTGTGCGGACGCGAGAGTTCCCATACAGAGTGCGGCCATTGCCGCCAAACCACCCAAAATCGTCTTCATGACGCCACTCCCTGTTTTTTCGCAAAAGCCGAATTGGCAATGGGTTATTGTGGCGAAATCAAGGAACGAATTCAAGGATTTTTATGCGTTCCGCGGAGCCCTCCCGCACTTTTCCGCGGCGGCTTTCCGTCTGGCGTCAACGGCCTTGCGCCAAGCCCTCTAGAAGCGCCAACGCCACACACAAGGCATGCTGACGCTCGGTCGCCGTTCGTCCGCTCCCGCGGGCCGCAAGTATCAAGCCGCGGAGCCCCCAACACTCATCGCCTCAAGTGGCTGTGCCACTCACAAAGCGAGCTGCCGCTCGATAGTCGTTCGTCCGCTCCCGTTGGTCGCTGGAATCCAACCAGGGAAGCCCGGCATCCTCAACGCTACAACTGGCACATGAAAGACAGATGATCTCGACAAACCGTCCGCAGTGGGATCGCCAGCTGAGCGCAGTGTTTCAAAACATGGCGAGGAAAATGACGAACCCGACGACGAACCCGACGACGCACCAAAGAGCAGCTACCGAAATCGCGACGCCCTTGAATACTTGGCGGCCACGAAGTGCGCCGATCGCGCGCCGCACGTTCCGACGAGCACATGGATGCTGACGGCGAACAGTAACAGCGAAGTGTCGGGTGACGAAACAACGAGAGACGCTCTGAAGATGGCGAAAGGAACCGCCAGTACTGCCGCAAAAACCGCCACCGCACGAAGCGAAAACTGCCCTCCGCCGTGGGACTGCTTCTCCCTCATTCGGAAACGACCTCACTTTCAAACAACCAAACAACGTCAACCCGGCCATGACGGGCCAGACTTACCGGATTTTTTTGTCACGGCCGTCGTCCGGCCTCCGCTTAACACAGTGTGCGGGCAAGTTCTTCTCTGCGCTCCCCTCCGACGGGCGGCTGGACAAATCGCTGATGATGGCAACGTAGGGATCGGTGTTGATTGTTATGGATGAGAGAATCTTTCGGCCGAACCAGTTCTTTACTTGGGCCAGCCTGATTTTGAGCGTCGTGTTGGCCGGGTTTTGTTGTTTTCTCACGGCTACCAACGATTTCTCGACGCATCCGGTCGGAGAGGCGCCTTTGGTGTTGGTGTTGTTTGCGGCGATGGCGGTTTTTTACGGGTCGGAAGGGTTCTGCGCATTGGCCAACCTGTCATATCTTCGAATTGGCGTGGATTCGATAGATTATCGTCGTGGCGTCGTGCACAGGTCGTGGAATCGGGAACACATTGCAGGATTCTCGATTGAACAGCGGCATCGGAGGGGGTTTGTCGTTGTTCACTTCAATGGCCGGCGTCCATCCGCGGTCCGGCTGCCGTCGCATTTCGGAATAAACGCCAGAGACTTGAACGAGGTTTTGTGCAGGTGGCACGCTGATGCAACTTGGCGCAACAGGGGCACAGCAGTCGCGCCAACTCACGGGAAGCCCATCATGTCCCGTGGCAAGTTGAAACACGACAGAACGTGACGATGTCCCGCGGTCGAGCGTCGAGTTGCTACTCGGTTCGCCTACCGCGGCGAGACCAGCTTATCCACGTCGGCCCAGATTTCTGGGCAGTCGGCGCGCTCAAAAGCGTCCGATCCAAACGCGTGGTTCGCCCGGACGCGAACCTCGGACCACATGAGCACGGTCAACTGCGCGTCGGATGAGATCTTGTATTCGTTGCGCAAAACGTTGGGGCGATCGGAAAACACGGTCAGCGGAGTCGACTTGATTTCATGCTGGTCCGCAAATCGCTTCAGCCGCCTCGATGCTTCAAAAGGATTGTCAGCGAGCAACACGACAAATGCGGCCAACCGCGCATCGCGATGCTTCCTGACCCGCTCATCGATTCCCTTCACCAGCGCGCCAACTTCGTCGTTCAAATCTCGGACAAACAACGTCACGGTTGGGCGTCGTCCGTAACGGCAGAAATAACAGACCCGTCTCCCGGCCGCCGGGCCCGTGCAATCCTGGACTTCGAATTGAGTCGCCCGGGCTCCAACCGGCAGCCCCGACATGATCATCACGCCAACTTGTTTTGACGACATCTTTGACGACGTCTTTGACGACCTCGTCGCGTCATTGGGCGTCTCGCCCAAGGCTGTTGCGGCGCACAGAACGAGAAGCATCGCGGCCGTGTGTCGTGTTGTGGCGAAGAGAGTCTTAGGCATCAATCGAGCGATGAAGTCTCTGTTTAGGCGTCAGCGAGTTAGGCGTCAGCGAGCAGCCGCCGGCAGGTCTACAACGTAACCCCGTCCGTCTCCTCCGGCAACAACAATTCTCGTTCCGTCGGGGGCGTATGAGGCGGCGTTGACGACGGTCGGCAGGCGTTGGTGATGGAGCGACTGGCCATCGGCGAGATTCCAGACGTGGAGGTTTCCTCCGTAACCGGCTGACAGCACTCGCGTGCCGGTCGCGTTAAACCGAACGCGATAGATGTAATCCTTGTGACCCTTAATCACCGACTGTTCGGTGCCGGCGAAAACGTCGACGACGCGCAGCATGCGGTCGACGCCTCCCGCCACAACGCGACGGCCGTCGGGATGAAACGCGACGGAGTACAAGTCCCCGTCGCCGACGTTGATCTGTTTCAGTTGCCGTCCGCCGGAGACGTCCCACAAGCGGACGGTCTTGTCTTTCCCGCACGACACGAGCAGGGCGCCGTCGGCGCTGAACGCCACTCCGTAGACAGGTCCTTGGTGTCCGGTTAGAGCGCGGACTTGCGCGCCCGTCACGCCGTTCCAAATACGGATCGACTGGTCGGCGCTGCAGGAGGCGAGCGTTTCACCCTTGGGCGAGACGGCCAGTCCGTAGACGTTGCCGCCATGTCCCGTCATGGTTCGCACGGACGCCGGCGCGGCGTAGGTCCAGCGCTCCAACTCGCCACTCTCCGTGGCGGCCAGGAATTGGCGATTGTCGGAAAGGAAGATCGCGTCGTGGGCGGCGGCGGCGGTGGCTTGTCTGCGCAAAAGGACCCCATCGGCCGTTCCGTAGATCCGCGACTCGCCATCGTCAGTCAGTGTCAGCAGTTTGAGGTTGTCAGGGGAAAACGCCGCCGACCTGAGCGGTTTGTCGACGGTCACTTGGACGGGGATTTGGCCATTGTTCAACGTCCAGAAATAAAGACCCTTCTCACCGACTCCAGCCAGTTGTTGCGAATCGGCCCGGGCCGAGATGGCGCGCAGCGGTTCGGGAGCGGCGGCGAGCTGGCGCACGGGCTGGCCGTTGGACAGCATCCAGTATTGGATCGCCCCCTTCTCATCGAGAGTCACCGCCTGTGTGCCGTTGGGAAGCACTTCGCAGGAGAGCAAGTTAAGCTCGCCGGCGCGGAACACACTGGCGACTCCCAACTGGTGGACTCGCAGCGATTTGTCCAAGCCGCCGCTGACGAATTGCGTGTTGTTCGGACAGCAAACGACCGTCGCCGCCGATCCGGTGTGGTTCGCGAATCTTTGCAACTCGAGTCCGCTGGCGAGATTCCAGACGCGCACCGAGCCGCTGTCGTCGGCGGTCGCCAATTGCAAGCTATTGGCCGTGAAGGCCGCCGCGCGGCAGGCGGCGTCCAGCGGCAGGATCCACTTCGGTTTCGTCAAGTCGGCGCCGGCCCAGACGCGCACATGTTTGTCGTCACAGGCGGCGGCCAGCCAGGCGCTGTTCGCGCTGACGGCCACTCCGCGGACGTTCGCAGCGTTGCCGGCGACGGCAGTCGACTTGCCGTCGGCAAGGGTCCACAGATGCAGCGCGCCGGCGGCGTCACTGGCGAACACTTGCTGGCCGTTGGGATGGAAAGCCGCGACGCGGGCGGTCGGCTTGCCGGCGATTCGCAACAGAAGCGATGTCTTCACTACGGTCGTCGACTTCGCTCCCGCCAACAACAATGTCTCGTTGTCCGCGGCGAAGGCAATCCGACTGAGCGGATCGGTGGAGCGGAAGATCTCCAGCACATCTCCCGTCGCGTTCAGGATGATTGTCTCCTGGTCGGACGCGGCGGCGAGCCGTTTTCCGTCCAGCGAGTATCGCAGTCCGGTGACAGGTTTCGGTCGCTTCAACTCGGCGACGACTTTGTTGTCGGCCAAGTTCCAGAGGACCAGCTTCCCCGCGGCGTCCGCGATTGCCGCTTGCATTCCGTCCGCGCGCACGGCCAACGCTCGCTGCGATCCGGTCAACCCGGGCCGCGGTTGGGGCGGAGCCGTTAGAGTCCAGGAAAGAAACTGGCCGCCTTCGCCGATCAGATGGAGTTGCTTTCCGTCGGCCGCGAACGCCGCATCGCGAAAGGCTCCGTCCTTGGTCACGTGCAGTTGCTCACAAGCAAGTTTGGTGACTTGCAGCGTCTTGTCGGTTCCGCCGCTGAACATCGACTTGCCGTCCGGCGAAAACGCGACTCGCGATACGACACCCGTGTGATTTGAATAACGTTCTCGTTCGACTCCCAATTGGCGGTCCCAGACTCGCACTGAGCCATCCGGTCCGGCGCTGGCCAGCAGCGATCCGGTCGCCGACAGGGAGACGCTTTGCACGGGAACGGGCGAAGCGATCTTGGCGGCGGCTCCGATGTCGCCGGCGCCGTTCGTGTTCCAGATCAGCAACTCTTGGCCGGCGGCCGCAGCGATGCTCTTGCCGTCAGCGGCGAGTTGCACCGCTGTCAAAGCGGCCGCGGATCCGACGAACACCGCGGTCGTCTTCTTCTCCGCCAGCGACCAACGGTGCACGACCTTGTCGGCTCCACCCGAATACAACACGGAGCCGTCAGGCGCGAAGTGCAGTCCGACAATCGCGCCCTGGCGCCCGGTGATTCGCTCCGCCAAGGCGAGCGGTTGACCGAGCACGTTGTTGGCCGTCGCGATAAACAGTCTGGAACCGTCCGCGGCGAAGTCGAGTGTAGTCGGCGTGGGGATCGCCGACTGTTCGCAGAGCGCCAAGTCGAGCGTATCGTAGCGAGCGCAGATTCCGTTGGCGGTCGCGACGGCCACATGCCCGCCGCCGATCGACAATCCCACTCCGGCGGCGGCGGCGGGGAGCGGAATCTTCCGCAGGTTGGCCGGCGCGGCCGCGGCGCTCGCCGTCCAAAGGTGAACGGCTGCTTCGGCTCCGCGGGCCGCCAGCAGAGTTCCCTCCCATTTCATCTCAACGTACGACTGCGGAGCCGCCAACTCCTGCAGTTGCTTGCCGTCGACGGTCGAGATGATTTTCAACTGCTTGTCTTCACTTGAGATCGCCAGTGCGGCGGCGGCGGGCGAGGCGGCGGTGGCTGTAATCTTGGAGGCGCCGGCGACCACCACCCGGTCGACTGCGACGGGAAGTGATTTGAGCACCTTGTCCGCGGCGACCGCCGCTAGTTGGGCGTCGTCAACGAAGGCGGCGCGCGTGGCGCCGGCGACCAGCACTTGCCGCTGGACGAGACGCTGGGTGGCGATATCCCAAACCTCCACCGCCCCGTCGTCGGCGCTTGTGGAAAGCCGCTCGCCGTTCGGACTGACGTCGACGGTTCGCGGCGCGGCGGCCAGCGTCACTGCGCCCAACGCGGCTCGGTCAGCCTTCCAAATCTTCAATTGATTGTCCGCTCCCACCGTGGCGAGAACTCCATCGGGGCGAATGGCGAAATCGGCGATCGCCGCACCGTGTGTGATCTTGCCGACTTCGGCTCCGTTGGCCGGGTTCCAAAAACGGACGGTCCCGTCCGCTGAGGACGAGACGATTTGGCCCTTGAAGAAACTCAGGTGAGTGATGGCTCCCGTATGGCCGGCGATTTCCCGCACCATCGTCTTGTCCGCCGGATTCCAAATGCGGATCTTGTTATCCGACCCGGCCGAGATCACCTGGTTGTTGTCGCTGTGAAAAGTGACAGCGGTGAGCGGCTGCGGAGTTTCGATGACGGCCGCTTCCGCGAACTGATCTCCGGCGATCGTCCAGACTCGCAGTGATTTATCGGCGGACGCGGCGGCTAGTTTCGCGCCGTTGGAAGCGTAGGCAATGGCGGCGATGGCTCCCGTTGGGCCGGTGACGGCGGCCTTCTGGGCTCCGTCGGTCACTTGGCGAACGACGATCGTCGGCTTGCCCCCGACGACCACGACCGCCGCGCTGCGTTGTCGGTTGGGAGACAAGACGAACGCCGTTGGGACCGCTGCTTCGGTCGCCCTGTCGGTCGGTCCGGCAACGGGCAACTTCCACCAGCGAACCACGCCGTCCACGCTCGTCGTCACCAGATGAGTCTTCGCTGCGTTGTAACTGATCCCCGCCAGCGGCGAGGTGTGCGCGAGTTGACCTTGGGCGGCTCCATCGGCTGGATTCCACAACCGCACGTCGCCCGTGGCGTCGACGGTGGCGAGTTGACTGTTGTCGCTGCGAAAACGGACAGCCGTTACGGCGGCCGCGTGTCCGGATAGAGTTCGGATGGCAGCCCCCGTCGCCGGGTTCCACAACCGCACTGACTTGTCGACGCCGGCCGTGGCGAGCAGCTTTCCGTCCGCGCTGACGTGCACGGTTTGGACAGCCGCCGTGTGACCGGCCGACGTAGTCGGGGCGGTCGGCGCATGCCAAAGTCGAACTTCGCCACTGGGGTCGCCGGTGGCCAATAGTGGCTCAGTCGGGTGAAGAGCGATGGCGGAGATAGCCGTGGGCGGACCTTGAATCGATCCTTGCGCCGCGGCGTCGGCGGCGTTCCAAAGTTGAATCAATCCCGCTTCGCTGGCCGTTGCTAGTTGGGTTGCACCCTTCACGGAAACGGCTGTCGGCGCCGCCGCCAAGGCGGCCAAGGATCGCAAGACCTGGCCGTCCGCCGGATTGACCAAACGCACTTGCTTGTCGTCGGTCGCGACTACGGCGAAGGATCCATCTTGCGCGACAGCGATGTCGCGGACTCCGCCGTTGCCCGCCAGGGAAAGCGGAGCGGCGAACGGCAAACGCCAGATCTTCGCGACGCCATCGTCGCCGGCCGTCGCCAGCAGCGGCTGTGTGGGATGGTGGTTCAACCCAGTTGCGGGACCCACGTGAGCGCCGATGCGACCTCGCAAGGCGCCGTCCGCGGCTGACCAAAAATGCAATCGCCCCAGTTGGTCCGTCGCCGTCACCACCGACTGATCCGGTTGAATTGCAACTCGCAACGGAGCCTGGTCCAGCGCGGGAAGTTGCCGAACAGCTTGGCCGTTCTGTGGATTCCAGAAGCGGATGATCTTGTCCGCGGCCGCGGTGACCGCCAGTTGGCCGTTCGCCGAAATCGCCACGTCGACAACCGGCTGTGGATGAGCCAAGGCGCGGGGATCGGTCGGCAATCGCCAGACTCGAATCGCCCCGTCGTCGCCGGCGCTGAGTAGCCGCTGATTGTCTGTATGGAACTGCAGAGATCGAACGGGACCGGCGTGCCCGAACAACACTCCTTTTGGCGCGCCGTCGGCGAAGTTGTACAAGCGGATCTCGCCATTCTCGCCGCCCGCCGCGACCAGGGTCGTGTTCGCGGAGATGCTGACTGCGGTGACGGGAGCCGGAGCAGCAGCGATGGAGCGCACGACTTTGCCGTCGCTCAATTGCATGACGGCCAGTGTCGGAGCGGCGCCGCCGCCGATCGCGAATTGAGAGTTCGCCGTCACCGCGACGGCTCGGATCTCCGCCCCGCTGTCGGTGGCGCGAGACGAGACGAGCGGCAGCCGCCATTGTCGAATCAGCGCGTCGCGGCCCGCTGTGATCAGCTGTTGGTTGTTGGGTGTAAAACGGACTCCGGCCAACCCGCCCACGTGGCCGATGACCGAGCCGATTTCTAGCAGCGTCACGGCGTCCCAGGTCTTCAGCACACCGTCGCCATCCGCAGTGGCCAACATGTTGTTGTCGTTGCGTATCGCGACAGCTTGAACGGGTTTCGCGTGCGCGGAAAATGTCGCCAGCAGTTTCCCGTCGGCCAGTCGCCAAAACTTGGCGGTGTTGTCATCCCCTCCACTCAACGCCAACAGCCCGTTGCCGCTGGTCGTCACCGTTCGCGCCGGGGCCGCGTGCTTGGCGTATCTGGCGAGCGGTTTTGTCTGCGGCAGGTCCCACATGCGGATCGCGTTGTCCGCCGCTCCGGAGAACAGCACGCGCCCATCCGCATCGGTCGTCAGACTCATCACCTGCCCGGTGTGTCCAACGAAATCAGCTACTTGCTGAAGCGTGGTGGCGTCCCACAACTTGACGAGTTGATCGCCCGACCCGGTGATGATCGTCTGGCCGTCGGGTGTGTAAATCGATGTGTTGACCGATGCGCCGTGACCGTTCAACGGCTTGTGAGTTTGCCCAAATGTTTGGGCGGAAGCGCACAAAACAACCACAGCGGTGAGGATTGCAGAACGCATGGCGGGGCCCTCGGGGGGAGGCTTGGCGGGGTCGCCATAGCATACACGACAGGCGAACAGATGGGTAAGAAGATTGGAAGTGGCGCTGCGGCTGACGGCATGACGCCATTGGCGGCGAGGGCGCTCATTTGGGCTCAAGCATTTGGGCTCAAGCAAGTTTGCCGCTCATCTCCAATAGCATGGCCGGGCCGTCGACTGGCGTGGCGACGGTCGAGCAACTGGCGGGAATCAGCGCAGTTTGCCCTCGTCCAAGCGGTGCGAGGCTGGGATCTCCGCTCAATTCCACCTGGCCCTCAATTGTCGACAAGATCCGAAATTGCCCGTCGCCGCCAAACTCGACCGGTTCGCCGAATGTGCATCGGTCGAGTACGAATTTGTCACACGAAACCAACCGCGACGCGAACGACCGATCTGTCGCCGCCGGTTGTTGGGGGTTGACGGGACCGTATTCGAAGTCGATCACCTCGAGCGCGTCTGCGACATGCAGCGGTCGCGGTTGACCATCGGAATCCGTTCGATTCCAGTCGAACAATCGATAGGTCGTGTCGCTCGACTGCTGAATCTCGGCGATCACCAATCCGCCGCCGAGCGCGTGGACGACGCCGGCCGGAATAAACACACAGTCTCCCGGCGCGGCCACGAATTGGTGGAGGCATGATTCGGTCTCGCCGGACTCGATCGCCCGTTCCAATTCCTTGCGATCGACCCCGTCTCGCAGGCCGGCGAAAATCTGACTGTCCGGATTGGCTTCGAGCACGACCCAGGCTTCTGTCTTGCCCAGATCGGGCGGATCGAGCTGCGCCGCGGCCTCGTCGTTCGGATGCACTTGGACCGACAAATTGCGATGGCAGTCGAGCAGCTTGAACAGCAGAGGAAAACGGTCGCAGTCGGAGCCGACCAACGGGACGCCGAACTGCTCGCGCAGCTTCCCCAGCGCGAGGCCGGCCAACTCGCCGTGCGCAACGACGCTCTGGTCATCACCGTGATCGACGACCTCCCAACTCTCGGCGTAGTCGTCGCCCGCGCCGAGTTGCTTCCCCAACGAACTAGCCAGTCGCCGACCGCCCCACAAGTACTGGCGGAACACGGGCTCAAAGCGCAGGGGGTACAAAACCATGGGAAATGGATTGGGAGTTGGAAAGGAGGAGACGCGCGGCCGCCTTGTCACTCGCCCATCCAAGTTGGCCGTTTGAACTTGTTTACCTGGCCCACCAACTGTCCTGCAGCCAGCGATTGCGCACCGGTTCGGGCAACGGCTTTTGAAATCCGCGGGGCCTCCCCCCGACCACTTCCGGCCCGGCGTCGTTGTCGACCCAGGGATCGTGCATCACGGCATGGTACTGTTGCTGTTCCATCGAACCGTTGGGCGAGAGCCAATGGCGGGTTGCTTGGCAGCCTGAACACGCGAGGAACACGGCCGCCGCAATCCATTGCAAACAACGCGCTGATTTCATGGCGATTCTCAACTGGGCCAACCGGAAGGCGGCGGATTATAGGGTGACGAGCGAAACGGGAAAACCCGAAACAACCGTTCATTTGAGCGGCCGCGAATCTCGTGCACCAAACTCAACCATCGACTTTGGGCGGAAGCGTACTTGAGGGCGTCCACACCCGATTAGGTAATCCTGGGGAGCTTGGGTAAGCCCTGGCGATTGCGCGGCTGCATTCGTCGATTACGCAGAAGATGAGGCTTGGTTCAGGTTCACCGGCGCCTACCAGACGATCTGATCGGCGGAGAAGACGGGCCCCTCGACACAAGTTCGCTTGTAGTCCCACTCGCCACCGGCCTCTTTCACTTTAGTCACGCAGGTGAAACAGATACCGACTCCACACGCCATCGGCGTTTCCAGCGAGACTTCGCACGGTGTTTCAAACTGTTCGGCGACCGCCGACACAGCGGCCATCATCGGCTCCGGCCCACAGCAAAGGATGCGAGTCGAATCGGTCTGCTTCTGGAGAGCCATTTTTAGCAGGTCGGTGACCAAACCGTGATGGCCGGCCGCGCCGTCGTCGGTGGCCAACTGCACGTCGACTCCGGCCCGCTCGAACTGCTCAACGCCAGCGAGTAGCGCGGCCGTTCGCGCGCCGTAGCAGAAGGTGACTCGGCTCGCTCGCGGCGCCGGCCGTTGGCGTGCGAACGTTCGCAGCCCCAGTCGCTCTTGCGCGACCGTCAGGAAGGGGGTGTAGCCGATACCGCCGGCGACCAAAATCAGGTGATCGCAGGTTTCCGTGGAGAATCCGTTGCCGAGCGGTCCCCAGACGACGAGCCGATCGCCGCGCGACATTTCCGCGAGTCGCGAGGTGAACTTGCCCTTCACCAAGTAGACCAAGTCGACGAATTCCGGGCGCCCGTCGTCATCCACAACTTCGTACAGCGCCAGTGCTCGTCCAATCAGCGGGTCCTGATGGTCGGCCAAGCGCGCCATCAGGAATTGACCTGGCGAGACCCGTGCGGCGATCTTCGCCGCCCGAAAACGAACTCGCATCGTCTGTTGAGCAATCGGTTTGTTCTCGACGATCTCTACCGTCGCTTGCAGGGCGTCGTCCGCGTAGTGCGACGCGAGTAGAGGATTCGTCATGTCGGCTCCCTCCGGTGAGAATCAGTCGAGCTGCTAACGAGAACGCGAGGTCTTCTTCGTCTTGCGTTTCGTGTGCGCCTTGGCCGCTTTCGAACCGCGGGCACGATTGCCGGTCGACTTCTTCTTCTTTTGCCGCTTGTCGGACTTCGCCTCGGGCGAGAATTGCTCGCCGTCATAGTCGAGCACCACTCCCAAACTCGGTGATTCGGTCTTCGTCCGGCGAGTCGGTTTGGGCGTTGCTGCGCTGTTTCCGGTCGTCTTGTCCGCGCGACGTCCGCCCCGTTTCTTCGCCGATTTCTTCGCCGATTTCTTAGCCGATGCAACGGTCGATTTGCCGCGGCTCGGCCGAGTTCCCGACGACCGACGTTCGCCCTGAGACGACGGTTTGCTCTTCCTCGATGAACGGCGCGGCTGGGGCGATTCGATGGAGACCGCTTCGACCGCCGCAATCTCCTCGGGTGTCAGCTTCCGGTAGCCGCGCTCGGGGAGATCGGACAATCGGAGAGGCCCGAAGCCGGTGCGGCACAGGCGGACGACTTTGTGGCCGATGTGGGCGAGCAATCTGCGGATCTCGCGATTGCGGCCCTCGTTCAACACGATTTCCAACACCGATTGATTGTGCAGCCGCTTCTTCAGTTTGACATTGCTGACAGCTGCGCGTCCCTCGGAAAGAAAAACTCCGTCGCGCAGCTGCTGAAGATCGGCGGGCGTTGGGTGACCCTGCACGTGAACCGTGTATATCTTTTCAACGCCAAACCGGGGGTGAGCCAACCGGTTGGCCAACTCGCCGTCGTTGGTCACCAGCATCAAACCTTCGCTGGAACGGTCGAGCCGGCCGACGGTGAACAGGCGGTCGTGGCTCGGCACGAGGTCGACTACCCGCGGGCGCCCTTCCGGGTCCGCGTTCGTCGAGACCACGCCGGCCGGTTTGTTGACGACGTAGTAGACTCGCCGCGACTGGACGAGCGTCTCGCCATCGACGCGGATCTCCTGCTCGAGTGGGTCGACTTTCACTCCCATTTCCGTGACGACCTGTCTGTCGACTTCCACGCGTCCGTCCGCGATCAACTCCTCGCACTCTCGCCGGCTGGCGACGCCGGCGGCGGCCAGCACCTTCTGCAGCCGCTGAAGATTTGGCGCGGCCGCGTCGTCGCCAGCGGCTCGAGGAGCTTTTGGTCGAGTCGCTGTTGCGCGCGATGTCTTGGCTCGCGGTGGTCGTTTTTTGGGTCGGGACATGAGAGACTCGCTGACAACTATCAAAGTGGCGGACGCGCCCAAAGTGAGTTGGGATCTCTGTCACCGACGATCGCTGTCCGGCGAGGAGGTAACAGGGTAACAGGCCCAAAGACCATCATATCGCCGCGCTACTACCGCGCGCGACGAAAAAACTGGAGTCGGTTCGAAGGGCCAAGCGAACGACGACAACACCGACGACAACCAAGCCAGGTTCGCTCGCAGGGAATCAGGCCGCTTTGGCAGACTTGATCAGCCGTTGCAGCCGCGACTTGAGCCGGGCGGCTGTGTTCGGATGGATCAAACGCGTCGCGCCGGCTCGGTCCAACCGCTTGGCGGCGACACGGTATTCACTCTCAGCTCGGTCGATTTCGCCGGCGGCGACCGCTTCGCGAACTCGTCGCAATTGGCCGCGCATCTCGGAGCGTTGCGCGCGATTGACGCCTCGACGATCGACATTTTGACGGAGGCGTTTCTTGGCGCTTTTAGTATTCGGCATGGCTCATCGTGCAGGTTGGACGGTTGCGGGGTTCCGCCGCGGGTTTTGCTCGGAAGGGTGAAGGGGAGACGGGTCTGGTTGTTTGGGAGCCCACCCGTTGTTTGGTTTAGTGGTTGGTGGAATCAGTCTTTATCTCCGATCGCCGCCAGTTTGTCTAGGCGTTCCGCGGCATCTTTGTAGCCGCCGAGGGAGACGGCTAGGCGATAATGGCGGCGGGCGGCAGCGGGACCCGCCAAGCCCTCCGCCAACCGCCCGGCCCAGTAGTGCGCGCGGCCGCCGAACTCGGGCTCCTCGCTTTGCGCCACATCTTCGTATAGGGCCAGAGCTTCGGAGAATCTCTGTTGGAGTTGCCGGCATTCGGCGAATTCGACCTTCACACGCGCTGGCAACGGCGGATCGATGAACTCCTCCGTCGCCGACATCAGCAACTCGAATTGCCTCTGGGCGGCGGCGAACTGCCCCGCATCGCGAAACGCGATCGCCAACGCCAATTGCGCCCGTCCGTCATTGGGAAACCGAGCCGCCGCCGCCGTGGCTCGGTCGACTTCCAACCGCCGCACATCGGCCGTCAGTTCGTCGACAAGCCGATCGATTCGTTCGGCGTCCGGCATCGCGTCCCGCAGCGCCTGGGCGGTTTCGATTTGGCGACGCTTGCGGCGAATCTCCAGCGATTCACCCGCCGCCACGGCGCGGTGTTCGCCCGGCGCAATCGATTGGCAGCGAGTGATGAGCTCATTGGCTGCGACGAACTTGCCCGCTGCGGCTAGTTGTTCGGCCTGCCCGAGCAATTCGTCGACGTCCGTCTCGCTCGGGTCCGGGTTGGCGGGCTCCGCGGGATCGACGTATTCGCTCAAGATGGCGGTCAGCTGTTTCGCCCGTGCGTCGCGCGGGCGCGAGTCAGCAATGTTGCGCCAGCAATCCAGAGATTCAAAGAACAGGCCGCGATACGCCAACGCTTCGCCACACCGGCGGTTTGTCTCCGTGTCCGCCGGATGCGCCGGCAATGCGTGCAGCAGGTAGCGCAGCTCGATGTCAAACAAACCCACAGCGCGGCAGGCGGCGGCCAGCGGCAGCAACACGTCCAGCGCGAACGGCGAGGACGCCAATGTGGACGGCGCGATCTTCAGAAGTTCCAGCCACTGCTCGTCGCGACACGACTTGCGAAACGCGCGGTAGGCTCGCGACCAGCGGCGGAGCGGATTGGTGATCGGAGCCTCCAATCGCCAAGCGATCAGGTTCTGCAACATGGCTTCCAGGTAAATCGAGTTCGCCGGATCCTCGGCGACGCATTCCGCAAAGCAGGCGTGAATCGCCGGGTATTGCCGTGATTGTTCAGCGACGCGGCGGCGGCCCCGCTCGAAGACATCTTGGAGTCTTCGTCGCTGCTCGGGAGCCAGAACTCGGTGAATGCTGTCGAAGTTGCTCATGGCGCGCGTTGCGAATGGAACGTGCCGTCCACCATTTCTCGCCGCGGACAATCTCCACCGCCCGCGCTTGCAGGTGTCTGAGTTGTTGGGTTCAATCAACGAATGACGTCACCCGACCGCAACTCGACCACCGTTGGCAAAGTCTATCTGGTCGGCGCCGGTCCCGGCGACCCGGGGTTGATTACACTTCGCGGCGTCGAGGTGCTCGGTCAAGCCGACGCGGTCGTCTACGATTATCTCGTCAACCCGGCGATCCTCCAGCACGCCCCTTCCACCGCACAGCTCATCTGCCTGGGCCGTCACGGTCGAGAGCGAGTTCTCTCGCAGCCGGAAGTCAACGCGCAGGTCGTCTCGCTCGCGCAGGCTGGACGCGCGGTCGTCAGGCTCAAAGGCGGCGACCCGATGGTGTTTGGCCGGTTTGGCGAGGAAGCGGAGGCGCTGAAGGAGGCGGGCGTCGAGTTCGAGATTGTCGCGGGAGTAACCGCAGCGCTCGCGGCCGGCAGTTGCGCAGCTGTACCGGTGACGCATCGCGAACACGCCTCCGCCGTCGCGCTGGTGACCGGGCAGGAGGACATGGGCAAAGAGACTTCCACACTCGACTTCGACGCGCTGGCTCGCTTCCCAGGCACGCTGGTCATTTACATGGGCGTGACCACGGCGGAGCGCTGGGTGCGGCAGTTGATCGGGGGCGGAAAAGCAGCGGACACGCCCTGCGCCATCGTGCGACGGGCCAGCTTTCCCGACCAACGTCGCTGGCTTTGCCGCTTGGACGAGGTCGGCGCTCGAATTGCCGAGCACCACATACGTCCACCGGCAATCGTGATTATCGGCGCGGTCGCTCAGATCGATGACGGTTTGGCCTGGTTCGAGCGGCGGCCGCTGTTCGGCGCTTCCGTTCTCGTCACGCGACCGCGCGGTCAAGCGGAGAGCCTGGCTGCGCGGCTGCGCGCGTTGGGTGCTGACGTCGGCGTCGAACCGGCCATCGATGTCGCCCCCACCGACGATTGGTCGGACGTCGATCGCGCACTCGAACGCATCGGTCAGTTCAACTGGATTGTCTTTTCCAGCACCAACGGCGTCGATAGTTGCCTGGAGCGACTGCGCTATCTCGGCAAGGACTGGCGAGCGATGGGAGAGGTGAAGATCGCCGCGGTCGGTCCAGCCACCGCCGCTAGATTGGCCGAACGGGATCTGCGGGCCGATCACGTTCCGGAGACCTTCCAAGCCGATCGCCTGGCGGACGACTTGGCGGCCGACGCCAACGGACGCCGCTTCCTGTTGATCCGAGCCAGCCGCGGTCGCGAGGTGCTCGCCGAGCGATTGACTGCAGCCGGTGGGTCGGTCGAACAAGTGGTGACGTATCGGAGCGAAGACGCCCCGCCGGTGGCCGCGGATGCGATCGAGGCAGTTCGCCGCGGTCGTTGGCAATGGGTAACCGTTACCAGCCCGGCGATCGGCCGATCGCTCGTTCAACAATACGGCGACGCGCTCGCAGCCGCCAAACTGGCCAGCATCAGTCCGGTGACCAGCGAGGCGTTGGTTGGATTGGGGCGTCCGCCGGCGTGTACCGCCAGGGAAGCGACAATGCCGGGCGTCGTGGACGCAATCGTTGCTCACCGAGCAGAGAATCCCGAGTAGTGAATCCCAGTAGTCGGGCAGTTCGGGATTCGGGCTCGCTGACCGCCCGGCTGCAACCGATTGATATCAATAGACTTGTGTTGGCCGAACGGGGTGTGGGAGGGGCCGGGCGACTTTTGAACGATCGAATCGCGCCGGGCGACTCAGGGGAAACTGGCTAGCCGTCGAAAAAAAGGCATGGCTCTGGTTTTTGACGAAGACATCAGGTCGCCGATAACCAACAATGGAATACTGATCCCCGCGGTGCGATGGCGCCCGCGGGGCAAGAACGGACGGGAGAAATCAATGGGTCCATCAGTCAATCGACGTTCGGCTTTGAAAACGGCGGCCGCCCTGGGCGGAGCATTTGCTTTTTCGACCGCATCCCCCCGCGCGAGCTGGGCCGCCAAGAAGGACCCCAACTGGGAAAAGAAGATGCGCAAGGGGCTCGATTGGGTGGCTTCAAACCAAAAGTCGCTCGGCCATTGGTCCGCCCCGAACTACCCCACCGCCATGGCCGCTCTGGCCGGAACAGCTCTAATCTCATCCGGGTCGACAACCACCCAAGGTCCCTACGCGGCCAACATCCGCAAGACGGTGGATTATCTTTCCACCAAATCGCGGGCCAACGGTTTGATCGGCGACCCGCAAACAGACAATCGTTACACCTACGGTCACGGCTTCTCGATGCTGTTCCTCTCCCAGGTTTTGGGAGAAGAAGAAGATCAGGATCGTCGAGACGAGTTGGTCGACGTGCTGACTCGCGCCGCCGATTTCAGCGCGAAAGCTCAGACCAAGTCGGGCGGCTGGGGTTACGTCAGCGCTCGCGACGGCAGCGACTTCGACGAGGGCTCAACCACGATCACTCAGGTTCAGGGTTTGCGTGGCTGCCGCAACGCCGGCATTCCCG
>JASMLW010000108.1 GCA_030748485.1 Pirellulaceae bacterium | reverse complement strand
TGGGCGCGGGGAAATCACATCCGCGCTCCACCACACCCGCTGGCAACAGGATTGAATCATGAGCGGAAAACTCTGGGGTCGTCTCTGCCTCCTGGCTTGGGCCGTCACTTACTCGACCGCCTCGGCGCAAACACCGACGACGGCCGGCGCGGCGAAGGTCGACATTACACCTCAGCATCCCACGGTTCTCGCCGGCTACGGTGGACGAACGGGCGAGCACGACGGCGTCGACCAGCGCATCTGGGCTCGCGCTTTGGCGATCGGCGAGCCACCGCTGTTGGTCATCGCCGTCGACAACTGCGGGTTTCCGGGTGAGATGGTGGAGCGAGTCGCCGCACAATTGCAGAGGCGGACCCAGTTGCCGCGAGCCAATCTGGCGATCTGCGCTACGCACACGCACAGCGCGCCGTCGCTTGTCGGCTACGCACCCGTCTTGTGGGGCGGCCGCACAACCGCCGAGCAGGACTCCAACACCAAACGGTACACCACCTGGCTACAGGATCAACTCGTGCGAGTCGGCGAATTGGCGATCAAAGCGCGGCGTCCAGCGCAGCTGTCTTGGGGACAGGGGCGGGTCGAATTCGGCGGCAATCGCCGCGTCCTCCGCGACGGGGCCTGGACTGGGTTCGGTTTTCAGACGGATGGCCCTGTCGACCACAGCCTGCCGGTCCTGCTGGCGACGGACTCGGCCGGCAAGACCATTGCGGTTTGGACCAACTATGCTTGCCACTGCACAACACTCGGGGGACGCAATCGAATCGGCGGAGACTGGGCCGGCTTTGCCAATCAGCACATCGAAGAGCACATCGGAGACGGGGTGGCCGTCACCACGATCGGATGCGGTGCGGATGTCGGGCCACAGCCGTCCGGCAACCAAGCGATCGCGCAAACTCACGGTCGAGCGATCGCCGGCGAAGTGCGGCGCGTCATCAAGCAGGGTCTGACGAATCTGGACGGCCAACCTCGCGCCCAATTCAAGCGACTGAAGCTGCCACTGCAGAAACCGCCCGAGCGAGCGTATTGGGAGCGGCAAGCGAAACTCGGCGGCTTCGACGGCTACCACGCCAAACAGCAACTGGCGCGACTCGATCGCGGCGAACGGCTCGCGGAACACGTCGACTATCCGCTGGGAGCCTGGACGTTCGGAGACGACTTGGCGATCGTCTTTCTCGGCGGCGAAGTGGTCGTCGACTACGCCGTTCGCTTGAAAACAGAACTCGACTGGCGACGCGTTTGGATCAATGCCTGGTCGAACGCCGTCCCCAGCTACATTCCGTCCAAACGAGTGCTCGCCGAGGGCGGCTACGAGGCCGAGTTCTCTCAGATCTATTACGACTTGCCGAGCCAGTACGCGGCGGCCGTAGAGGATCTTATCGTCGGCAATGTGCGCGACGCGGTGGGCTCTTCGTTTGCGAAGCGGCCACAAACTCCGCCGCCGACATTTCTGAAGATTCCGCAGGGCCGCGAGTTGTTTCAACGTCGCGTCGACGATTGGCTGGCGGCCCTTCCGGCGGCGGACCGCGGGCAACTGGCCGACCTCCCGCCGCTGGCTAAAGTATCGAGCGAAGGATTCCAGCGACTGCGATCCAACGACGGCGATGTCGCGCGATGGTACGACTACTCGAGCGGCATGTCCGACCGCCCCTACATCCGACAACTCAACAAAGGCGACGCGATCGCCTGGACGGCTCCACCCCATGCGAATCCCGAACGTCCCCGCCAGACTTTCGTCTTCGCCGGCGGGTTGGGATGGGAGTCCGAGCCAAAGACAGACGGCTTTGAATTCCTCGTCAATGGGAAGAGCGAATTGCAGTTCGACGTCACGAGACGGCGACAGACCTGGCGAAGTGAATCCGGTACGGTCGAGTTGCATTACTTCCCGACGTGGACCAGCGCGGTCGACTCGGCCGGGTTCTTCCACCTGGTCGTCGACAGCGCCAAGCTGACTCGAGGAAAACCAAACCAATTCGCCGTTCGATCGCTGGGTGCTGAATCCAAACGTTGGTTCGCTCTCGACAGGATTCCGGACGTCCGAGCGATCGAGAACATCTTGGTCGAGGCCTTGGCGAAGCGGAACAACTCGCGGAGATGATCGCCGCACTGATCGCCGCACTGAGCTCCGTTGGCGTTTCGGTCTTTGCTATTTGCTGACTTCCTTCACTAGTGCGTGCGCTTTTTCCATGATGCGTTCCTCTAAGACGGGCTTCCAGGGCCGGCTGCGAGCTTCGTAGCCTCCCTCCAGCAACACTCGGCGGCTGGGGATGTAGCCGGCGTAGACATTGGAGTAACCGGCGACCCAGATCGCCGGCCCGCCAGCGCGGGTCAACTCGCGTTTCAACCGCAACGAGTAGTCGACCACGACTTCGGTGCCCAGCGCGATGAGCGTGATCTGGTCGCCGATGCGAATGACTTGCACCGGGTAGGGAAAGTCGGGGCGATCGGGTGTCGCGAACGGCAGGTCGACCGTACCGAACGCGGCGGACAGCGAGCCGGTGATCGGTCGCTGATGGCGCAACTTGCGCTGGTTCACCTCGAGCGCCGCACCCACCGCAGTCGCCAACGATCGGCCGTGCATCTTGGCGAACTTCAATTCACTGCGCGGGTACGGGTTCTGGTCTCCTCCGCACCCCATCATGAACAGAGCCGTCACGCCGGGAAAATCCTGCTCGATATACTCCTGAGCGTAACCGGCGTAGTCGCCCAGCCAGCGGCGAAAACCCATCGTCGTGTTGTGGCACGCGTAACCGAACACCAGACTGCGGAGTTCTCCCTCGGCGCTGCGAACGCTCAATACGGGCACGGCATGGTCGACCGGTCCGTTCGGATTGGGGTGGTTCACGAATCCGTCGTCCGTGGGCGTGCGGCGGTTCATGGCCACGCTGCACCGCGCATGGCTATAGGTCAGCTGAGCGGGAGCGAGTTGTTCGATCGACTCACCGATCAGGTCGACCAACTGGCGCTGCAATTGCTCCATGTAGTCCCGCGCATCTTCGCGGTTGTAAGCTGGGCCGCAATGTGTGTGCGAGGCGTTGAGCAGGACGGCGCGCGGCGGAATGTCAAACCGTTCCGCGACCGCCCCGACGACGCTCTTCCTCAGTTCGGCGAAAACTCCAATCAAGTCGAGCGTCACAAAGACGACCCGCTGTCCCTGAGCATCCTGCAAAGTCAACGCCTTGGCGAACAGGTCTTGTTCGACACCCTCGGCCGGCTCTTTGCGGGCGGCGTAGCCGGCCATGTGCAAGCGGCGTTGAGGCGTGATTTTGACCGACGCCGCACCGGCTTGCCAACGCGGCTCTTCGGCGAAGCTCGACTGAACCAGAAAGGCGACCAGCAGCAACGCTGCTCGTGAAACTCGCATGCTATTCCTCTTTCCGCGCCCCGTTCGGTCCCCAGGGATCGATTTGCCGCAACTTCTTTGAGCGCAGGTGTCGGTAGCAATCCGGCAAATCAAATGACAACAACACGTTGGGCGCCAGTGCGGACAGCGGGTAATCGTACCGCTCCGACTCGGCTATCTCAGCGTACGACGTCAAGGCGTTCTTGAGCGTCACTTGCCTGATGTTGTCGGCGAGCACCGCTGCGAACGCGCCGGCAAGGGCTCCCCACCCTTTGCCGACAAGGTGTATTTCCGAGTGCCCGAGACTGCCCAACCAATCGACGACGCGCAACAAGTCGAACGTTTTCTGGCCGACGTACGGCCTGTCGAGCATGATGCTGTGCGCGGCGTAGAAGTAATCGTTGCCGTAGGGAGTATGGAACGATCCGGGACTGCAAGTGTCCGGTTTCGATTCGCCAATCCCCCGCACATCGCAGGTGTAAAAAGGCGTATCGCCCGACTCCTTGAGTATCTCGCCCACCAGCGGCTCCTCGCGCAGTTCGGCGTCGCTCGACAAATGGCTGACGTAGAGCGTCGCGCGTTTGCCGCCGCGGGGCGGCCGCGAATACCAGCGCTCCGCGGTCAGTCGGTAGACGACGGCCTGGATCCGCGGCTGCGTCTCCACCGCGTAGGCGATCGCGTGCGCCGACGGGTAGCCGCGGCTGCCCAGGTAGCGCCAGATGCGATAGTCGGGAGCTTCCGCGGGCATGGGCGGTAGCCGCAGCGTGGTCCGGAGTCGCTGCTTCAACTTGTCGCCCGTCACTTTGCCGCGCTTCTCTGCGAGGCGACGAGACTGAGCGCGAGTGAAGTCAAAGACCGTCTTCGTCGCCGGCTGAGCGCCCACCTGGCCGCGCGGCGTGCACCAAAGCACTTCATCTTTCTCGATGTCGATCGGCGGCTCGGAGTTCTGCTCGGAAACTCCCGTCGCCCGGTTGAACCAACCGTACATCGCTTCGCGATTCTCCTGCGAGTAGCCGTGTGTCGTGGGGCCGATGAACTGCTGGATCTTGTCGGCGGCCCCGAGCAGGCGGTAGAGCCGCTGGAGTCGACCAAACGCCTCTTCACTTCCCCGCGCATCGAAGTAGTCTCGCTCCTTGGCCAAAATGATGACCGGCTTGGGAGCCATGGCGGCCAGAAAATCGTCGTGATCCAACCCCATCGCCAAAACGCGCGGCGGGCACTGCTCGGTGTCCGCCGGCAACTCGTTTTCGAGGTTCCGTCTCAAGGTGGTCACGAAACAACTGGGAGCCGCCATCGTCCAGCGCGGCTCGACGCCGCAGAGCCACGTCGTCATCGTGCCGCCGCCCGAATTGCCGGTCACGCCCAGGTGGCGCTTGTCGACCTCCTGGCGGCTGATCAGGTAGTCGAGCGCTCGGATCCCATCCCAGGCGCGCCAGCTCCCCAAAAACTCACCGACCAGAAACTGCTGGTTGCCGGCGTACAGGTGCTCGCGCACTC
>JASMLW010000107.1 GCA_030748485.1 Pirellulaceae bacterium | reverse complement strand
GCCCGCTCCCGTTGGTCGCTGGAATCGGTCGCGAGAACTCCCGAATCCGCAACGCCACAAGTGCGCTTTGGGTGACGAGACCGCCTCGACACCGTGGCGGAAACTGGGCGAC
Organism: Pirellulaceae bacterium; assembly: GCA_030748485.1. GTDB lineage: Bacteria > Planctomycetota > Planctomycetia > Pirellulales > Pirellulaceae > JASMLW01. Next base: position 7,885 of record JASMLW010000107.1, on the reverse strand, counting down.
TATGCAAGGCATCATCTGGGGCTGGTCCTCCCTCCCGTGCTCGTCGTCTTTGCGCTCGAGGACACTTCGCCTTGGTGGGGAATCGGGCAGATGCGGTGGGCCGTCTATATGGCTGCGCTATTCGCGCTGGCTGCGGTGTGTCCGCTGCTCGTCCGTTTTCTCTGGAGAACACACCCGCTTCCGGACGGTCCGCTACGACACCGCCTGACAGCGGCCGCCGCGCAGATCGGAGTTCCCGTTCGGCGGCTGCTCGTCTGGGAGACCGGGGGCGCGATGGTCAATGCGGCGGTTGCCGGCTTGACTCCGCACCTGCGCTACGTCTTGCTCAGCGACGGATTGCTCGACAAGTTCGATGACGACGCGATCGAGTCCGTCTTTCGGCACGAAGCGGCGCACGTTCGTCGTCGCCACCTCCTCTGGCGACTCCTGTTGGTCACCTTCCCAGTCTGGGTGGTCGCGGCTGCAATTGTGCTCGCCCCGCCCGCGTGGTCCACCGAACTGCCAACCACCGCACTGATCGTGATTCCACTCGTCGTCGCCATCTATTGCGGCGGAGCGCTCTGCTGGTTTTCACGCTTGCTCGAGCACGATGCGGATTTGGAAGCGTGCCGCGACGGCGCCAACGCCATCTCCAACAGACGACTGCAGAGTTACTTACAGATGATCGACCAGCTCGGCGCCATTGCAGGGGATCGCCGCACCTGGCTGCACCCGAGCTTGACCGCCCGCCGCAGCCTGCTGATCGATGCGGCGACACCCGCCCGATTTCAGCAGTACCGTCGCCGAGCCAACGTAGCCATTGCCACCGTGCTGTTCAGCTACCTCGGCGCCATGGCGATGTTCGCGTACGCCCTTACAGTCTGAACTACGCGATCGATCCTCGGGCTACGCCCAGGTAACTTCGATGCGATTGTCGATTCGGGCGACGCCGTCGACAGTCTTCACGACTTCCTGAGCCATTTGCTTCTGATAGAACGAACCCACCTGGCCGCGGAGCACGACGTGGCCCTCAGCTTCTTCGGCTTCCCAATGAAACGAACGGGACGTTACGTGGGGATTGGTCTGGAGTGCCTGGTCGATACGCTCGTGCAGTTTGTTCATGCTTTGCTCGCTCACCGAGGAAGTACTTAGATCCGTACTTCACTTACTCGGCACGTGAAATAGAACGTCATGTGCGAAAAGACTCTCGCCTGGGGAATCCTGCGATCTGAGGCAAATTGTGCCGATCCTGCCGATTAGCACGGCAAAAGAACTCGCCAATCGAAATCGCGCCAACGATGAAGAGTCGTTCAGCGGGGCTTGTTCGGACGGTACCCCATCACCGCTTCGTCGCGCGTGCTGTGAAAGGAAAAACGAGCGTCGAGCTTGCTGACTCTCAGCGCGTCGCGATTCGAATCGCTCAAACCGCAGATTCGCAGCAAGCCGCCAGCGGTTGAAATCCGCTTTTGCAGCAACGCCAACTCGCCAATCAAGCAACTGGGCAGCAACGCCAACTCGTCGAGTTCAAGCACCAAGCGGTACGTGAACTCCTGCTCGAGTAGTTGCCAGATCGCATCGGCGAGAGGAATGTCATTGGCGACCACATGAAGTGGGGGATCGACCAAGTGAATGAACAGCCAATCAGGTCCCCGTTCCAAGGAGACCTGCCAGCCAGGCGCCAACTCAATCATGATTACGCTCCGTCGTCGGAAGACTCCTAAAGGTGGTCGCCGTTTGTGGCGTGTTGAATCGGATAGTGGCGATGCCGACTCCACGCAAAAACGACCCATAGCATTCTGCAGGATCCGTCCTAAATCGGCAAGTGCCGCCACTCGTGGCTTCGAGAATTCATAGCTTCGCTGGCTCGATTCCAGCGACCAGCGGGAGCGGCCGAATGACTACCGAGCGGCAGCTCGCTTTGTGTGTGGCACTGCCACTCGTGGCGTCGAGAATTCAGAGCTTCGCTCGCTCGATTCCAGCGACCCGCCGGGAGCGGCCGAATGACTACCGAGCGGCAGCTCGCTTTGTGTGTGGCACACGAAGACAACCACCGAGATAAAACATCTTTGGTTTACTTCTCTCCAACGCCCGACGGCCACTGCTAGCACCCGGTTCAAGCCAATTGTTCAGCGACAAACTGCTTCGCTTTCTCAAGGGCGGCGGGGATCTGGCCGGGATCCTTGCCGCCGGCTTGAGCCATGTCGGGCTTCCCGCCGCCGCCACCGCCGACGACGGGTGCGACTTCGCGGACCCAACTGCCCGCGTTGACTCCACGGTCGATGACATCTCGGGAGACGCCGGCGACCAGCACGACTTTGGAGTCCCCGATCGCGGAAATGAACAGAGCGGCGACCGAGTCTGTCTGTTTGCGAAGTTGGTCGATCAGTTGTCTCATCAAGTTGGGATTGGCGCCCGGCGTCTCGGCGACCGCGACGTGTACACCGTTGATGATCTCAGCCTGCGCCAGTAGCGACTCGGCGCTGAGATCTCCGGCCTCACTCAGCTTCGCCACCTGTGCGGTCAGTTGATCGATCTCGGCCTGGAGCGCCTCGACCCGGGCAGGCACTTCGAATGGAGTTGCGTTGAGTGCTCGCGCACTGTCGCGGAGGGCCGCCTTGAGGAACGGGTAGTCAGGTTCGCCTTCACCCGCATGGCCGACGATCGGTTCATCGGCGCTCGCTTTGGAGCCCGTCGACAACTGTTTCTTGAGTGCTCGGGAGTTCTGCAGCTGATTTTGTACGGCGGCGATCAACTTCCACGGCGAAACGTCGAGCTTTCTCGACGCCTCGTTGGCAGCTTCGATCGTGCGGCTGCGGAAGTCGTCGGCCTTGGCTCCGGTCAGCGCAGTGATGCGACGCGTGCCGGCCGCAACACCTTCCTCGCCGATCACCTCGAAGCCGCCCACCTCGCCCGTGCGATCGAGATGAGTGCCGCCGCACAGCTCCTTGCTGAACTCGCCCATCGACACCATCCGAACCGGATCGGGGTACTTCTCACCAAACAGCATCATCGCTCCCGCCTCACGAGCCGTCGCCAACGGCAACACATCGGCTCGGATCGGAGCGTCGGCGGCAATGAGAGTGCGGGCCTCAACCTCGATCGATTGAATTCGCTGTTCATCGACCGGAGTGAGGTTGGTGAAATCAAAACGCAACCAGTCATCAGTCACCTTCGATCCCTGTTGTTGAGCATGGGCGCCGAGATTCTGCTGCAACGCGTAGTGAAGAATGTGGGTCGCCGAGTGAGCTCGCCGAATCGCTTGCCGTCGACCGACGTCGACCGTCGCGGAGACTTCGGCGGATGTGCGGACCGTGCCGCTGACAAGTGTTCCAAAGTGCAGAATCAAATCGCCATTCTTTTGCGTGTCGCAAACTTCGAAACGAAAGCCGTTATCGAGGATCACTCCGGCGTCGCCCACCTGCCCGCCCGACTCAGCGTAAAAAGGCGTTTGATCGAGAATCAGTACGACACTCAACCCGGCAGTGACGGCCAATTCGTTATTCGCTTGGTAATCGGCCTCGCGATCCGACGATGCGGGTCGACTGAGGATCCCTTTGAGCACGGCCGTGGATTCGATCTGTTCGTACCCGACGAACGCCGATGACTTCAGGCTCTCCTTCATCTGCTCGATCGCGCCGGCCGGAAACAGCTCAATCGTGACACTCTCGCCCGCCGTCTCTTCATTGAAACCGTCCCAATCGAACGCGCACCCGTTCTCGGTGCCCAACGACTCAAAGAGTTCAGGTGGGAAACCGTACGTGGAATAAATATGAGCCGCGCGCTTGCCGTCGATCACCGATTGGCCCGCCGCCCGCATCTGCTCCAGTTCTTCGGTGACGATCGGCAAACCGCGTTCGATCGTCCCCAGACAGCTTTCTTCCTCCTGCTTGATGACCGCGGCGACGCGTTCGGTTGACTCGACGACTTCCGGGTAAGCGACCTTCATCATCTCGGCGACAACCGGAGCCAACTGGTACAGGAAGGCCTCGCGAAGACCCATCTGGTATCCGTCCAGAACGGCCCGCCGGAGCAGTTTTCGGATGACGTACTTCTCCTTCTTGGCTCCGGGGTAGACGTTCTCGTGGACTGCCATCGTGCAAGCCCGGACATGGTCGGTGATCCTTCGCAAACGCCGCCCGACGTCCGAGTCCATCGAATACTCAACGCCGCAAATCTCAGCCGCCGCATTGACGATCGGCATCAGGTTGTCGATGTGGTAGTTCGTTTCCACGCCCTGCAACACGGCGGCCGTCCGCTCCAGTCCCATGCCCGTGTCGATGTTTCGGCTCGGCAACGGCCGCAAGTTGTCGGGGGGATCGCCGACGCGATTGAATTGCGTAAAGACCAGGTTCCAAATCTCGACCTCGCTACCTTTGTCGGGATGGAAGAAGATCTCACTGCACGGACCGCAGACGCCGTCGGGACCCTGCGTCGGCGCGCCGGCCGGCCAAAAATTGTCGTCCTCGCCCATCCGTTCAATGCGATCTGTCGTCAGGCCAATGTCCGATTGCCAGATGCCCGCCGCCTCGTCGTCGTCATGGTAAACGGTGACCGTCAACCGATCGGCGTCGATTCCCAACCACTCGTCCGCCGTGAGAAACTCCCAAGCCCAGTTGATCGCGTCACGCTTGAAGTAATCGCCGAAACTGAAGTTGCCCAGCATCTCAAAAAATGTGTGGTGATACGCCGTGCGGCCGACGTTGTCAATGTCGCCCGTGCGCAAACACTTTTGACTGGTCGTGGCCCGTGTGAAATCCAGCTTCACCTTGCCGAGAAAGTGATCCTTGAACTGGTTCATGCCGGCGGGCGTGAACAACACGGATGGATCCCAAGTCGGTACGAGCACGTCGCTGGGACACCGCGCGTGTCCTTTAGATTCGAAAAACGCCAGGTACTTTTCACGGAGTTCGTTGGTCAGCATGCTTTTCGTCCACGAGAACGCACGGGAAAGAAGCGATCATGATATCGAGTGCCCGCCATGTGGACTAGGCGAGCCGCGCGCCGGTCGCTCGACTCGACCGAGTTCGCGAACATTCATGCGGCACAACGCGTGGTCATCGCGAGGTTTCAAACGCGTGATCCGCGACCGACGCCGGCGCTATTCGGGCTCAATCGTTTTCAAGTGTTCGCCGTCAGCGGATTCGAAGAGACGAACGGCGACCGATCCAGTTAGCTGCTTGGCCGCTTTGTGAAAATCGGCGGGAGTCGTTACTCGCACACCCTCGATCGCCGAGATGAATTGGCGCGGCCGCAATCCGGCTCGCGCGGCCGGCGAATCCTCATCGACCGACACAATCACGACGGAACCTCGGGGATCGAAGTTGACATCGCGCGTATCAGCGACGACGGTGCAGTAGTCGACGTGAAGTCCTCGCCACACCGGCGGTTTCGATGTCTGGTATGAAGTGCGGTAGTTCTCGTACGGTGGACGCTTCGCCAATGTCACCGTCGCGGTTCGCTTTGCTCGCCGCCGCTCATACTTGACGGCCACGACGTCGCCGGCCTGATAACTGGCGACTAGTTGCCTGAACTTGTTGACGTCCTTGACAGCGACGCCGCCGATATGAGTTATCACGTCGTCCCTCTCAATTCCCGCCGCCGCGGCCGGCATGCCGGCGCCGGCGCCGCCAACGGGTATCCCTCGTCCAAGTTGTTGCCCCGGCTCGGGCAGAGAGATACCGAGAAAGCCGGCGTCGATCGTGCGGCCCGACTTGAGCGTCTCAACGGCCCGTTGAGTTCTCGCGGTGAAAGGAGCCGCGTAGCGGGCCGACGCCTCGTAGCCGATTTCGATGGCGAACATGGTCGTCAGGGCGATCACTTCGCCTTTTAGGTTGACCAACACGCCGCCGCTTGTCGCCAAATCCAACTTCGCGTCCGTCTGCAGAAGGCCCCCATCCTGATACAGAGACCGCAAGTCTTTTTCGCGAATGTTCTCCGGCGCAGCGGGGGCTGGCATCGAACGATTTGAAACCATGCCCCACGTCGCCGACGGTCCTCCGTTCTTGAGGATGGCGTGCGGGTTCCCCAGCGCGACAACGAACTCGCCTTTGCTGACCGCGCCGCCATCGCCAAATTTTGGCACGCTCAAGCCGACCGCATCGACCTTGAGAACCGCCAGATCGAACCAACCGTCAGCCGCCAGCACGTGGGCCGCTTTCGGCTCGCCGTTGATCCAGACGTAGTAGTCGTTCTGCTCAGGATCACCCAGCACGTGCCGGCAGGTGAGGATGTACCCGTCACTGTCCACGACGACCCCGGTCGCGAACTCAGTTGGTTCAAAAGGAAGTCCGCCAGCTCCCTCGGCTCGATCGCCAGCGGGGGGCTTCAGCAGCGTCTTCACTGAGTCATCGGCCTTGCGAGCTCGCGCCAGCGCTACAACCGAGTCCTCGGTATCGGCGATCGCTTTGACGACCGCCTTCTGTACGACGAGAGCCGCGTCCAACGGATCGGGCTCTTGCGCCTGCGACCAAGATGAAGTGATGAGAAGCAAGACCGCCATCAACGCAGCGATCGAACTTTTGTGGCGTAGACCTTGACTCGCTCGATTCCAGCGACCAACGGGAGCGGACGAAGGAAGACCGAGCGGCAGCTCGCATTGTGTGTGGCACTGCCGCTTGTGGCGTAGGGGATTGGGACCTTGACTCGTACGATTCCAGCGACCAACGGGAGCGGACGAGGGAAGACCGAGCGGCAGCTCGCTTTGTGTGTGGCACTGCCACTTGGTCGGCGTCATGATCGGGGCTAACTCCAGTGGCATCCGCGCCGTTGAAGCGGAGCCACTATCGCTCGCCCAACGGTCGATCTACGAGTTTTCCAAAGTCTCCGCCGCCGCATCGACCTCAGCCGATTGCAACTCCGGAGCTGTTTCGAGTCCTTCGGCGACGAGCACCTTTCCTTTGATCTCTTCGGTGACATCGGGGTTTTCGGCGAGAAAAACGCGAGCCTTCTCTTTGCCTTGGCCCAGATATGTGTCGCCGTACTTGAACCAAGATCCGCTCCGAGAGACTACACTGTTTTCCACACCCAAGTCGAGCAAATCTCCCTCGTAGCTGATGCCGTGGGTGTGCATCATGTCGAACTCAGCCACTCGGAAGGGGGGTGCGACTTTGTTCTTCACGACCTTGGTCCGCACTCGCTGGCCCACGACCTCTTCACCGTCTTTCAGTTGTCCGATCCGGCGAACGTCGATACGGCACGACGAGTAGAACTTTAACGCTCGACCGCCAGGAGTTGTTTCGGGGCTACCGAACATGACCCCGATTTTCTCGCGGATCTGATTGATAAAGATGGTGACCGTCTTGCTACGTGCGATCGCGCCGGTGAGTTTGCGCATCGACTGGCTCAACAGACGAGCCTGCAGTCCGACGTGGTGGTCGCCGATCTCGCCTTCCAATTCCGCCTTGGGAACCAGCGCCGCGACCGAGTCGATAATAACCACGTCGACGGCGTTTGATTTGATCAGCATCTCGGTGATCTGCATCGCCTCCTCGCCGCAACTTGGCTGGCTGACCAAGAGCGAGTCGAGCTCAACGCCTAGCTTCTTTCCCCAGGTGGGATCAAACGCATGTTCGGCGTCGATCATGGCTGCAATCCCGCCCAGCTTTTGCGCTTGGGCGGCGATATGCAAAGCGAGCGTGGTCTTGCCGCTCGACTCGGGACCGAAAATCTCAATGATCCGACCGCGCGGCACGCCTCGACCACCCAGCGCCAAATCCAAGGAGAGGCTGCCTGTCGAAACGCCTGGAATGGCCGCTCGCGCATCCGCTCCCAGCGGCATGATCGATCCCGTCCCGAACTGCTTTTCGATCTGTTGCAACGTCGTTTTCAACTGCACATTTCCGTTGAGCAACTGATCTAGCACTTCGTTGCTGGGAGCCGGCTTCGATTTGCCCGCTCTGGAGGCCTT
>JASMLW010000106.1 GCA_030748485.1 Pirellulaceae bacterium | reverse complement strand
GGCTTGGGCGCCGAGTTGTTTCCGGAGCCGACGTTGCCTCCAAATTACCAACTGCTTTCCTGGCGGGAGGGGCTTCTGGAGGCACATGCGGAGGCCAAATACCGCAGTTTTTGTTTGGAAATTGACGCCAACGTTTTTCCCTGTTTGGGTGACCGCGAGGGTTGCCGGCGGCTGATGCGGGAGATTTCCAACCGGGGGAATTTTCTATCCGGAGCGACTTGGCTGCTCGTCCACCAGGGGCCGGCCGACACGTTGCCCGAGTATTGCGGGACGATTCAAGGGATACTCGACCGCAGCATGGGCGCCGTGCAGAACCTGGGCGTCACGCCTAATCATCGGGGACTCGGGCTGGGCACGTTGCTGCTGCACCGCGCGTTGACTGCGTTTCAGGAGCACGGCAACCGCCGCGCCTACCTGGAGGTGACTGCGCAGAACATCGGCGCAGTCCGTCTCTACCAGCGGCTCGGTTTTCTGAAGGTGAAGACGGTCTACAAGGCGGCCGATGTGGCTTACGCGTGAGTCTCGCGCGTTTGGTGGGTTGCCCATCGACGACGGTGAACGCCACTTGGCGAGATTCGAGGGATCGACCATAACTACAGCTTCCCTCGCCCTGTTTGAGAATACTGTGTCGCAGATACTTCACGAACACCACTTCGCCAACGGACTGACATTGATTGTCGAGCCGATGCCGTGGCTGGAATCGGTGGCTTTTTCGCTGACGTTGCCCGGGGGCGCCATTCACGACCCGGCTGACCGGCTCGGTCTCAGCAACCTGACCAATGACATGGTGCAGCGGGGCGGCGGCGAGTTGGACAGTCGCGCTTTCACAGCGGCGTTGGACAACTTGGGCGTGGTTTTTTCCTCCAACGTCACGAACAGTTTCGCGAGTTTCGCCGGCGCGATGCCCGCCGACCAGCTGACGTCGGCGTTGCCGCTTTACGCCGACATGTTGCGTCGGCCGCAGCTGCCGATCGAGAAGTTGGACGAGGCGAAGCTGGTTTGCATTCAGGAGATTCGCGCCGCCGAAGACGACTTGGCGCAGCGCGTCCTGGCTCAACTGCGCAAGCGGCGGTACCCGCATCCTTTCGGCCGCGAACCACAGGGCGAGATGGCCGCGATTGAGGCGGCGACGATGGCCGACGTGACGGGCCATTACGCCAACTGTTACGGTCCTGGCGAGTGCGTGATGAGCGTGGCGGGGAATGTCGACTGGCCCGCGCTGCGGTCGCGAGTGGAGGAGTTGTTCGGCGACTGGCAGCCGCAGTCCACGCCGCGGACTCCCGGCGCGCCGCCCGAAACCGACTACCTGCACATCGAGCACGGGTCGAGTCAAACTCACATCGGCATTTCCTTTCCGATCGTGCCCTATCGAGATCCTTCCTATTACCGAGCGCGGGCGGCGATTGGCGTGTTGAGCGACGGAATGAGTTCCCGCCTGTTTACTGAATTGCGCGAGGAGCGCGGTCTTTGTTACGCCGTCTTCGCCTCGTACCATTCGTTGCCCGAGCTGGGCAGCGTGCAGTGCTATGTGGGGACGACGACCGAGCACGCTCAGGAGAGTCTGGACGTGATGATCGACGAATTGACTCGGCTAGGCGACGGTGTGGCGGAAGACGAATTGGAGCGTCTTCGCGCGCGATTCAAGAGCGGGTTGATCATGCAGCAGGAGTCGAGCACGTCGCGGGCCGCGTCGATGGGGTCCGATTGGCGTTTGCTGGGACGAGTTCGCTCGATGGAAGAGATCAGTCAGGCCATCAACGACCTCAACAGCGACAGCATCAACGAGTTCCTGACTGCTCATCGGCCGACTGGATTTCAAGTTGTCTCGCTGGGAGCCAAGCGATTGGAGATGCCCGTTGGAGTTTCTTAAGCATCAACTCGACAACGGCTTGCAGGTGGTCGCCGAGCGCAACCCCAACGCCTACTCCATGGCGATCGGCTATTTTGTCCGAACCGGTTCGCGGGACGAGACAGATGAATTGGCCGGCGTGAGCCACTTTCTCGAGCACATGGTCTTCAAGGGGACACAACGTCGTTCGGCCGCCGACGTGAACCGCGAGTTGGACGCGATCGGTTCGGAGTCCAACGCATACACCAATGAGGAGCAAACGGTCTACTACGCCAGCTTCTTGCCCGAGTACCAGGATCGGGCCGCCGATTTGCTGAGCGACATCATGCGTCCGGCGCTGCGGGAGAGCGATTTTGAGATGGAGAAGAAGGTGATCTTGGAAGAGATCGCCAAGTACGAAGACCAGCCGCCATTCGGAGCCACTGAGAAGGTGATGGCTGCGCATTTCGGCGACCATCCACTGAGCCGCAGCGTCCTGGGCTCGACCGAGTCGGTCAGCGCTTTGACGGCCGAGCAGATGCGAGATTACTTCGCGACGCGCTACTCACCGGGCAATATGGCGCTGGTGGCGACCGGCAACGTCGATTTTGACGGATTGGTCCGCAGCGCCGAGCAGTTTTGTGGCGACTGGGAGCGTGCCGTCGCGCCGCGCTCCACACCGCCGGCGAGCGCGCGGCAAGGCGTTCACTTTCTGAAAAAAGAAATGGCCGTTCAGCAATACGGTCTGTTGGTCTCGAGTGGTCCCGCCTCCGAAGACGACGCCCGCTACACGGCGCGGATGCTGGCCACGGTTGTCGGCGACGGTTCGGGCAGTCGTTTCTATTGGGATCTAGTCGAAACGGGGCGCGCGGAATACGCCGAGATGTCGCCGTACGATTTTCAAGGCGCCGGCGTGATGATCACATTTCTCGGTTGCGCGCCCGATGCGTCAGCTGACGTTTGGCGATCGGCGCACGAAATTCTCGCCGAAGTGCAGCAAACAGGCGTGACGTCGCAGGAGCTCGAGCAAGCGAAAAATAAGCTCTGTTCGCACATCGTCCTGGCCAGTGAACGGCCCGGCAATCGACTGTTCGCCGTCGGTTCCAACTGGATCCAGATCGACCGATATCGGTCCGTCCGCGAAGTCATCGACCGCTGCCGAGCTGTCACGGTCGATCAGATCGATCAATTCATCAGCCAACATCCACTCACCGAATACACGGCGATGTGGGTCGGCCCGGAAACGCAGATCGAATCGCCCGTGGAAACTGCTGACCACTGAAAAACACCGCGGCGACGCCAACGTGTCAGCGGGCCCACGGGTTGTGGCGATGGCCGGCGCGGGGAGCGGGCGGCTGCAAGTCAGGCGCGGAATTCGGTGGTTGCAAGGCGGACGGCCTCATCTCGGGCGCCGGGCGAGACGCCGGCGTCGGTTCCGGCCGGGGGAAGAGCTGCGGCGTGGTGAACATGTTCCACGACAGCGCCGACGGCGTCTTGACGAGCGGACCGTAATGAGGCGCGCGATCGACCGTGCGCCGCCACCAAGCTTGGTGGTTGAGATCCGGGCAACAGCCAGGATTGGCGTGGTAGCCGGGACCCCAGCCGATTCCCCAACTTCGTTGCCAATCGTCGAAACTGGCCGCGTCTGCGCGATTGGACAGCAGCGATGTGGAGGCGAGCGCGGCGATGAGCAATGCGAGCAGCAGATGGGGGCGCAGATGCATTGAAGGTCTCCAGGCGATTCATGGGATGCGTCTTCGCTGACGCGCCAAGTTGGAGCCTCCTGCTCTCGAGCCTGTTTTCGGCGCTCGCCCTCCCGCAGCTCGACAACCAACCGGCGCCAGCTCATTTTTCGTCAACGCGCTGGGCGAGCGCGCCGGTTGTGCCGGTTGCGATGGGGAGTCCCCGTGGAACAAGTGGCAGCGCCACTCACAGAGCGAGCTGCCGCTCGAAAGTCATTCGCCCGCTCCCGATGGTCGCTGGAATCGATCGAAAGAACTCCCCAATCCTCAAACGCCACAAGCGCCGGAACAAGTGACTGGACACAACGAGCCGAACGGGCGACGCGGTGAGCCGATTCAGCTGACTGGCGCCGAGCGACGTCGCAGGCAAGGTTGAGCAACATTGGCAATTGATCTACAATCCGCCGCTTCCAGCGACGTGCGAGCCGCTGACTGACCACCAATTCGCCGCCGGCGCGCCCGACGGTCGCCACGTTTTGGAGATGAATGATGGAACGGACGTTGATCCTGTTGAAGCCAGATTGCGTGCAACGCCGTTTGATGGGGCGGGTTATCGGCCGTTTCGAAGAGAAAGGGCTCAACGTCATCGCGATGAAGATGCTGCAAGTCGCTCCCGACCTGGCGAAGCAGCATTATGCTGAGCATGTCGAGAAGCCGTTCTATCCGGGATTGGAGGCGTTCATCACGGGGTCGCCGATCGTGGCCATGGTGATCGAAGGCCTGGAAGCGATTCGCGTCGTTCGCGACATGCTCGGCGCGACCAACGGTCTCAACGCGGCGGCCGGCACGATTCGCGGCGACTTCAGCAGCAGTCGGCAAATGAATCTCGTCCACGCTTCGGACGGAGCCGAGAGCGCCGCCCGGGAGGTGAGTCTTTACTTCGCGGACGACGAAATCTGTTCGTACGAGCCGACGTTGACGCCCCACATGAGGGCGGGCGACGAGGGTTGATCGATCCAACATCGATCGCTCAGTGGATCGCCGTTCTCAGCTGTTCGGCCATTTCGTTCGTCGCCGCGTCCACCGCGTCCTGCCATTTCGTTTCGCCGTAGTGAGCGAATTCGGGACGGGCGTGCGCGAAGATGATGGCCCGCGAGCTGTTGATGATCGCGCCCAGCCCCTCTTCGTCGAACGCATGTGCGACATCCGCCGCCGCGCCGCCTTGCGCACCGAAGCCGGGTACGAGCAACCAACTGTGGGGCATCGCCGCCCGCAACTCGGCCAGCTGCTCCGGATAGGTCGCACCGACGACCGCTCCGACGCATCCGTAGTTGGCTTCGCCGAGCGACTGGGACGCCAACTGCTCGACGTAGTCGGCCACATGGCGATAGACCGGCTGGCCGTCGGCGATCAGGTCTTGGAACATGCCGCCACCGGGGTTGGACGTCTTCACGAGCACGAAGACGCCGCTGCCAGTCGCGCTGGCCCGCTCGACGAACGGGGTCAGACTGTCGTCTCCCAAGTACGGACTCACCGTCAACGCGTCACCGCCAAAACCGCTCTCCGAACCCAGCAGGCCGCCGGCGTAGGCGGTCGCGGTCGAGCCGATATCGTTCCGCTTGCCGTCCAAGATCACCAACAGACCATGGCTCCGCGCATAACGAACGACGCTTTCCAACGCGGTTAGCCCGGGAGGGCCGAGTTGTTCGAAGAACGCCATCTGCGGTTTGACGGCGGCGACCAGCGGAGCCACCACGTCGATCACGCCCTGGCAAAACGCCTCGTAGGCGCTCGCCTGGCCGCTCGGACTCTCGTCGTTTCCACGAACTCCGCTCGGAAGTTGACGCCAACGGGGGTCAAGTCCCACGAGAACAGGGTTGCCGCGCTGCTTGACGCGTTCCGCTAGTCGATCCCCGAAGTGTTCGCTTTCCATCGGCGCTCCTGTGAGTTTTGACGAGTTGTTCATTCTATCTGCGCCTTGGCGACGCCGGCAGTCCACTCGGACGAACAAGACAACTCACTCCAACGCGCGCTCACGCTTCATCGTGCGGATAGGGCGGCGCCGGTTGCAGCGAACCCGCTCCGAACGCCATGTCGGAATAGAGTCCTGGCGGAATCGCGAAAGGATCTAAACGGAACTGCTCGAGGATATCGGGACGGACGTTGGCGCCGAGTCCGGGCGTGGACGGCAGGATCAGCTTTCCGTTCTCGATCTCCAACGGTTGCTCGAGCAACTCGTCGACGAACGGGTTGCCTGTGCGATCGATTTCGACAGTGACACCATTGGCGGCCGGTCCGATCACGTGGGCGTTGGCGAGAATCGCCACCGCGTCGCTCCAGGTGTGAGTCGCGGCTCTCAATCCGTTGCGCTCCGCGGCGGCGACGATGCGCCGCAACTCGGTAACGCCCCCGCAGCGGCTGGCGTCCGGCTGGACGATGTCCACGGCCCGACGATGCATGAGTTCGCCGAAGCCTTGTGAGCCGAATTCGTTTTCGCCGGCGGCGAGCGGCACGTCCACCTGAGCTCGCAATTCGCAGTAGCGATCGAGCTCTTCCGGCTCAAACGGCTCCTCAAACCAGAAGACGTCGTGCGCTTCGAGCATGGCGGCGATGCGTTTCGCACTGGCGACCGTGTACCGCATCGAACCGTCGACCAGCAGATCGCAAGCGGGACCGATCGCCTGGACAACTCGCTCGTCCTCCGCGGGGGACCTGCCGAGGCGAGTTTTCATTCTCGTGAATCCAGCGGCGACGTGCGCCTTCGCTTCAGCCGCCAGGTTCTCAGGCGCATCCCACAACAGCGCGCTGGCGTAGGCGGGGCAGGATGACGCGGCGCCAAACAACGCGTGTAGAGGTTTGCCGAGTTCCTGTCCTTTGAGGTCCCACAGCGCCGTGTCGACTGCGCCGATGGAAGAAATGGCGGCTCCCTTTCGCCCATACCAGCGCGTGAGTCGGTACATCAACTCCCACAGCCGCTCGGGGTCGCTCGGATCCATGCCGATCAGGATCGGCTCCAGTTGGCCTTTGATGGTCAGCTCGACCATGCCCGGATGCGAGTACGCAGCTCCCACTCCGCAGCGGCCGTCGGCCGTGTGCACAAACGCCAGACTCGTCATCCGCGCGGTGCAACGTCCGCCGGCGTAGCGAAACCCGCGCTCGTACTCGAACAGCAGATGGGCTGTGTCAATTCGTTCGATCTTGGCCATCAGGCACTCACTTGCGAAGGGAGGCGGCGAGTTGCTCGCGTGGCGAGACTTGATGTTGTAACATCTTGCCAACTTGCCCCGAGCCGGAGACCGTATGTTCTTGTTCGCCACCGAAGGCCCCCTCATCACGAGCACCAATACTCTGGTGGCGTTCTTCTGTTCGTTTGTCGCGATCGTGTTCGTCGCCGGGCATCTGCCGTTCTTTCGCACTCTCTATCGATACTTGCCGCCGATCGTCTGGATCTATTTGCTGCCCGTCGTCTTTACGACGGCCGGTTTGACTCCGTCGAGTCACGAGTTGTACGACTGGTGTTCGGGTTTTCTGCTGCCATCCGCCTTGTTGCTGTTGACGTTGTCGACCGATGTAAAAGCGATCGTTCGGCTGGGTCCGATGGCGGCCGGCATGCTGCTGTTTGGAACGGCCGGAATTGTTGTCGGCGGCCCGATCGCCTTGGCCATCTTTCAACCGTTGCTCGACGAGAACGCCTGGCAAGGGATGGGAGCGCTGTCCGGTTCTTGGATCGGGGGCACCTCCAACATGGTGGCGATCAAGGAAGGGATCAAGTGCCCGACGGACGTGCTCGCGCCGTATATCATTGTCGATTCAGTCGTCGGCTACGGATGGATGTCGATTCTGATCGCCCTGGGAGCGTTTCAGGAGAGATTCGACAACGCGATCGGCGCGCGTCGAGAAATCCTCGACGATCTCAACCGGCGGATGGATCAGTATGAGAAAGAGAATCGGACGTCGCTGACGTTGCCGTCTTTTTGCGCGATGATCGGCGTGGCGTTCGCGGGCGGCTGGGCCTGCATCGAACTAGGCAAGCTGATCCCCGAAGTGGGATCGATCTTGTCGCATTACACCTACGGCATATTGCTCGTCGTCGTCATCGGGTTGACGTGTTCGCTGACACCGCTGCGGCGGCTGGAGAACGAAGGCGCATCGCACGTCGGCTACGGGGGCATTTATCTGTTGACGGCGACGATGGGCGCGGGGGGCGACTTGAAAGCCGTCCTCGACGCGCCCCTCTTGCTGGTGGTTGGGGTCGTGTGGATCGTCGTGCAGATCGGCTTTCTGCTTGTGGGAGCCCGTCTATTGCGAGCCCCCATGTTCTTGTTCGCCACCGGCAGTATGGGGAACGTGGGTGGTGTCGTGTCGACGCCCGTCGTGGCCAGTGCGTACCGCCGCGCGCTGGCTCCGGTCGGAATCCTGATGGGCGTCATGGGCAACCTGGTCGGGACGCCGGCAGGGCTGTTGTGCGCTCAATTGCTGCAGTTCGTGGCGATCGCCTACCATGGCGAGGCGGCGGGATAGTTCGGTGAAAGAGCGGCGAACAGAATCGAAATCTGCCACAATCCACAGTCACTTCCGAGATTCCCAATTAGCCACTAGAGGGCATTTCAAAACCGATGTCTTGCCGTACGATGGCCTTCCAAGGCCGTCGTTTCCCGAGGATTTCCAAAATCGACGGCCTTGGAAGGCCATCGTACAAGGTTTTGAAACAGCCTCTAGTCCACTCGCCGCCGCCGCACTTCTGAGATTCCCAATTAGTCATTCGTCACTTGGCATTCATTAGTCATTAGCCACTAGTCATTAGTCCTTACCCACTCCACTCCCCGCCAGAGTTCACATGACCGCGCAACGTCCGAGCCATTGGCAGCATCTTGCCGCGCCGCGCCGCGTTCATCGGCGCCATTTTCTCAAGGCGGCCGCCGCTGCCGCTCTCACTCCCGCCTGGGCCTACTGGACGCCCGCACTCCGCGCCCGCCAGCAGGCCGACGGCCAATGGGGCAAGATCGTCGTGACCGAGATCGAGCGGCACTCGATTCAATTGCCCTATCACGATTGGCTGTTTCATGAGCTGCAACATTTCTACGGCCCGACGAAACGCTTCGTCTACGTGGCCAAGACCAACGTCGGGTTAGTTGGGCTCGGCGAAGGAGGCGAGCAGTCGGACGAAGTCATCGCCAAGTACGTCGGTACAAATCCGTTCGATCACATCGGCGATGAGACATCGTTGCAATTGGGAACGGCGATGTACGATCTGATGGGGAAGGCGATTGGCAAGCCGGTCTATAAACTGCTCGGGCAACCCCATCGCAAATGGGTTCCGGCAGCCTCCTGGACGGTGTCGGCGAGCCCGAAATCGCTTGCGAACGCCGTGCTGCGCTACGCGGCGGCGGGCTACACTTGGATGAAATACCATCTGTCTCCGTTCGAGAACGTCATCGACCAGATGCGGGCGATGCAAAAGGTGGCTCCCCGCGGGTTCAAGATCCATTTCGACGTCACGATGGGCGGTACGACCGATCACATCCCCGAACTGGTCGACAGGATCTCTCAATTTCCCATCGCCGGTTGTTTTGAAGATCCGCTTCCCGAGAAGGACATCGAAGGGTACGCCGAGTTGAAGCGGCGTTCCAAGTTGCCGATTCTCTACCACCACAGTCCACTCGGGGCGACCTTCGAGGTGCTCCGCCGGGCGGCGGACGGTTACATTCTCGGCCACCAGAAGATCGGCGCCGCGATGCAGCGAGCCGGCTTGTTCGCGGCCGCCGAACTGCCGTTCTCGCTGCAGAACGTGGGTGGCGAGATCACGCGGTCGATGACGCTCCACCTGCACTCGGCGTTCAAGGCGGCCAGCCTGCATTTCAACAGCGACGCCGAGACGTGGAAAGACGACGTCGTCCGCGAGCGGCGGCGGCCCGTACAAGGGCGGATGCGCGTGCCCGAGGAGCCGGGGTTGGGCGTGACGCTCGATCCGGTTGCGCTCGATCGACTCAAGAAACTCAAACTGCCGGAACAACCGAAGTGGATCATCAAGTCGACGTACGACGACGGTTCGGTAATGTACAACCTGGCCAATCCGAAGGAGTCGATCTTCATGGTGCGGCCCGATGGCCGGCGAGAGCTTCCCTTCAGTTATGTCGACCCGCTCAAAACCGAGTGGTGGGACGACGACGGGTCACCCGCGTTCGCCGAGATGAAACGCCGACTCGAGAAAGATGGCGCGATCTTGAAACGCGGTCCGTAGACAACGCAACGCCGACAGATGGCCAACGCCGCTAAGCGAAGAGGAGACACAGCGTGGATACCGTTCGAGTGGGGCTAGTCGGATCGGCGTTCATTTGCACGATTCACTGCGAATCGATCAGGCAGATTCCGGGAGCGGAAGTCGTCGCCGTCGCGTCGCCGACCGAGGCGAATGTCAGCAAGTTCGCCGACCGGCACGGCGTCGATCGCTGGTATACCGACTATCGCGAACTGATGGATCTGGACGATGTTGATGTGGTGCTGCTGGGGTTGCCGAACGACTTGCATTGCGACGCCACGTTGGCGGCGGCCGCCGCCGGAAAGCACGTCATTGTCGAGAAGCCGATGGCCCCAAGTCTGGCCGAATGCGACCGAATGATCGACGCTTGCGATCGAGCCGGCGTGAAGCTGATGTACGCCGAAGAGTTGTGCTTTGCGCCGAAGTACGTCCGGCTCAAGCAACTCGTTGACGAAGGGGCGCTGGGCGAGGTGTTTCTGGTCAAACAGTCGGAAAAACACGACGGCCCGCACGGCGGTTGGTTCTGGGACGTGTCGCGAAGCGGGGGCGGCGTGATGCTGGACATGGGGTGCCACGGAATTGAGTTCGCGCGGTGGATGCTCGGCAAACCCGCCATTCGTAGCATCTATTGCGACCTCAAACGGAACATGCACGCGGACAAGACCGCCGGCGACGACACGAGCATCGTCATTGTCGACTTCGCCAATGGGGCGACGGCGTACATTGAGGAGTCGTGGGCCAAACTGGGCGGCATGGATGACCGAGCCGAAATCCACGGCACGGGCGGAGTCGCCTACGCGGACCTGCTGCAAGGGAATTCGATTCAAACGTATTCGACTACCGGATACGGATATGCGGTGGAAAAGTCTGGCGGGACGCGGGGCTGGAGCTATACGATGTACGAAGAGGCGTGGAATTACGGATTCCCTCAGGAACTGGAGCACTTCATCGACTGCGTACGCAACGACCGCGAACCGCTCGAAACGGGGCGGGACGGTCGAGTCGTGATGGAGGCGCTGATGGCCGCGTACGCGTCAGCCGGACAAGGCCGCCGGATCGAACTGCCATTCGAGACCGACGCCGCTTGCCCGCACGACTTGTGGCTTTGAGGATGCGGGACTTTGTTCAAGCAATTTCAGCGACCAACGGGAGCGGACGGACGAATCGAACCGAGCGGCGGCTCGCTTTGTGAGTGGCCGCCAGAGAGATTGAGTTGACGATGAATGAGCCGTCCCTACAGCACGTGCCGTCTTCGTACGTTCCCGTGCGGTTGAAAGCGACGTCCAACGGCCTGGGCGTGGCCGGTTTCGCATTATCCGTCTTGGGCGTCGTTTCTTGCGGCGTGTTGGCTCCCTTCGGGCTGCTGGTCAGCTTGGCCGGGATGTTCAAGCCGCCCCGCGGATTCGCGGCCGCCGGTTTGGCCATCAGCTTGGGTGGTTGTTTGATCCTCGCGTTGAGCGGCCCGAAGCTGCTGCGTGCGACATCCGCTTGGTACACCACATCGCCCATGCTCCACGCGGCGGGTGAGGCCTCCGAGATGGTGAAAGGTTGGCGAGAAATTGAAGAGTACGCCGACGAGAATGGAGTGTTACCCGACGATGATACGGGGACCTTCATCATTCTCGAGGTCAGCCCCAACCTGATGTATCGCCGCTTGTCCGCGAAGAAGTACGAGATCCGCTTGGCCGGTCCGGACGAAATCCCTTACAACGCCGACGACCTGGTCCGCCGATATGACACCAGCGCGGCGATTGTCGAATAGGCGACATTCAGTCCGGCTGTTGGTTTGGGTAGCCATATGTACGATGGCCTTCCAAGGCCGTCGAGAGCGATTTGTCCCTCAACAAACACGTTGATTTGTGCTCAGCTTGGTGTCCAAATCGCCGCGCTGAAGTAAGTGGAACGTCCATGGTCGCGACTTCGTCACGAATTCCACAACGTGCCACCCAACCAGTACTGGCTCCCACTGGCCAACACTACGACGCGCCAGTGAACAGCGACTCAATGACTTCGCCGCGATTGAGCCTCACTGGTCGATTGAAACGATCGCGCGCCGTGGCGTCCGCCGGCACGCCCAACAAGTGGTAAACGGTGGCTCCGACGTCGTTGGGTGAGTAGGGGCGAGTAACCGGATACGCTGCGTGTTTGTCCGACTTGCCGATCACCTGTCCGCCTTGGACGCCCGCGCCCGCGAACAAGCCGAAAAAGCACGGCCCCCAGTGGTCGCGGCCCTTCGTCTTGTTGATCTTCGGCGTTCGACCGAACTCACCGAGCATCATCACAAGCGTCTCGTCCAACAGGCCGCGCGAATGGAGGTCTTCCAGCAGAGCGGCGACGCCCTGGTCGAGCGGCGGCAATAGCTGATCTTTGAGCCGCGGGAAAATGTTGCTGTGGCTATCCCACGTTTGCACCGAACCGATGTTGGTCTGCACGACCGGCACGCCCGCTTCGATCAGTCGGCGGGCCAACAACAGCGACTGACCCGTCGTGTTGCGACCGTAGCGATCGCGCATCGCCGGCGGCTCGAGATCGACATGGAAGGCTTTCGACAGTTTGCTCGACGTCAAAATCGAAAGGGCCAAGTCCTGTTCGCTATTGAGTCGTTGGGCGGCCGCCGCTTTTGCCAGACGGTCTTGTTGTTGATTCAGGCCGGACAACAGCGAATGGCGGTCCGAGATTCGATCGATATCCAGCCCGGGAGCCAGCGTCAGATTGTCGACTCGAAAATCGGGCTTGTTCGGATCGCCGACGATCTGCCACGGGTCAAAGTTGGGACCGAGCAATCCGGCGTGCTGGCCCGGCCACGTGAGCGGGCTGCTCTGCAGAAACGTCGGCAAATTGACGCCGCTCGGGATGCCGTCGTTGCGGGGCCGCATAAAGGCCAACGCCGCGGAATAACAGGGCCAGTCGTCGCGCGACGCCACCTTGTCGAAGAACCCACCCGGCTGCATCTGGCCAGTCAACACATGATGAGTCGACATCAAGTGGTTGTTGTCTTTGTGTGACAGCGATCGGATGATGGCGTACTTGTCGGCTTGAGCCGCCAGTTTGGGAAGGTGCTCCGAGACGTGCAGCCCCGCGATCGAGCTGCTCGTCGGCTTGAACTCACCCCGCACCTCGAGAGGCGCATCGGGCTTCATGTCGAACGTTTCGTGGTGGCTCGCGGCGCCGGTGAGGAAGACGATTAGCACTTGCTTCGGCTGCGCTGATGCACGTGCCGCTTTGGCGGCGTCAGCGCGGCCCCCAATAATGGAGGGCAGGCCGAGGCCCATCAAGCCCGAATAGCCGACCTGGAGAACCTCGCGTCTTGTCAGACCGGTTGTGTGTTGGTGAGAGTTGTCAGCGGGCATGCTCGATCCTCAGTGGGCAGACAGATTGACGATCCCTGTCAATGAAAATGCATCGCAGATTCTAATCGAAATCCAAGCCCAAGCAAAACTTCGCCTGG
>JASMLW010000105.1 GCA_030748485.1 Pirellulaceae bacterium | reverse complement strand
GGCAGGCAGGACCTACAAGGCAAATCGCCGCGATGTGTTAAGTAGAACGTCCATTGTCGCGACTTCGTCGCGATGTCCTGCCCGGCAGGCAGGACCTACCAGGCGGATTCAAATCGCCGCGATGTGTTAAATGGAACGTCCATTGTCGCGACTTCGTCGCGAAGTCCTGCCCTACTTGTACGATGGCCTTCCGAGGCCGTCGAATGCGGGTCAAGCTGGGCTTTTGTCGCGAGATTCGTGCTCAGCGTCGATTCAAATCGCCGCGATGTGTTAAGTAGAACGTCCATTGTCGCGACTTCGTCGCGAAGTCCTGCCCGGCAGGCAGGACCTACAAGGCAAATCGCCGCGATGTGTTAAATGGAACGTCCATTGTCGCGACTTCGTCGCGAAGTCCTGCCCGGCAGGCAGGACCTACCAGGCGGATTCAAATCGCCGCGATGTGTTAGATGGAACGCCCATTGTCGCGACTTCGTCGCGATGTCCTGCCCGGCAGACAGGACCTACAAGGCAAATCGCCGCGATGTGTTAAATGGAACGTCGATTGCCGCGGTGAAGGAGCCGGGCCGGCGGGTGGTTTGGGCGGAGAACGACCGAAGTCGCCGGTGACCGTCCACGCCTCGAAAACGGTCGGCCCCTATCAAGTCGACATCGTCTCGTCAACGGACGCCGGCGGACTGAAAAAATGGCTCGTCGACAACAAGTATCGGGTTCCGAAGGGCTCCGAGCCGATGCTGGAACAATACGTCAAAGAAAAATGGTTGTTGAGATGGTTGCTAGGCGCCGGCGATCAATCGACGATTTCGGCCGCTTCAATTACTTCCAGGAATGGAAAACCACCCGCGACGGCCTCGTGTATCGACTGGTAGTGCTCTTTGATCACAGCGCGGCGTTGCTCGAGGTTGTCCATCGCGCGCTGTAGACAAATCTGCGCCTCGTCCTTCGCCAATGGGCCAAGGGGGCGCGGGAAATGCCTCGGTGGATTGTCCGAGCGAACCTGCGACCAGTCGGTTTCTGTGAATCCTTCGCCAGCCTCGATCTGTCGCCTGAGCTTGGCTTCCAATAGATCCAACCTCCGTAGCGATTCGTCTCTCAAAGACTCGGCGGATCGAAAAAACAACAGGACAGACTTCACATCGGCAGCCTGCTGAGCCAACTCGTCCTGACTGTGCAGAGCAGTCCCCAACGAGACCGTAACGCGACGATCTTTGGAGCGTTGAGTTCCCGTTTGCAGCGCGGGGTTGACGAGGTTGACGGCGTTGACGCCGACTGATCTCGTTGGGAGCGCACGGCCGAACAGGTTGATGTGAAACCGTGCGGCGTTGACCGAACTGTACTGGACGCTCGCCCGCCAACCAGCGGACGTCTTGCGGTCGCTGATCAAGATCACGTCGCCAATCGCGCCCGCTCGGTCACGGGACAGATGGATCGAAAACGATCGCCCAGGCGAGCCGACAGTTGAAGCCCCACGAATTGGTAGCATAATGCACTCATGTCACATCGGAGGATCAAGCGACATGAAGAATCTGTTAACTAAGCTCGTCTTGGCGTCGGTCGCTCTGGCGATTCTCGCCAATCCCGGATCCGCGATCGAGAAGCCGAACGTTGTCCTCATCTTTATTGATGACATGGGCTACGGCGATATCGGTCCGTTCGGCAACAAGGTCAACCGGACTCCCAACCTCGACCGAATGGCTCGGGAAGGAAACGTGCTGCGACAGTTCTACGTCGCCAATACGGCTTGCACTCCTTCCCGTTCCGCCCTCATGACGGGCACGTACGCTCATCGCATCGGCATGGACGGCCGCGTCGTGTTTCCCGGCGAGAAGCGAGGTCTGAACCCGAAAGAGATCACACTCGCCGAACTGCTCAAAACTCGCGGTTACGCGACCGGTTGTTTCGGAAAGTGGCACCTTGGCGATCAGCGGCCCTTCCTGCCGTTGGCCCAAGGATTTGATGAGTATTTCGGGATTCCGTATTCAAACGACATGTGGCCGGGCAACAAGCGCGGCAATCCGCTCACCAATCGCGGGCCGTATACTCCGCTGCCCGTCCTCCGTCAGAACGATCCGGTCGCCTATGTGAGTGACGGAGCCGACCAGTCTCTGTTGTGCGAAGTCGTCACCGACGAGGCGATTGAGTTCATCAGAGCGCGCCAGAAGCAGCCCTTCTTCCTCTACGTGCCGCACGCCTATGTGCACCTCCCGCGATTCGCGCGGCCGAAGATCTTTGAGAAGGCGGCGCGCGACGTGAATCGCTCGAACGTCGAGGAAGTCGACACGAGCGTCGGCCGTCTGCTCGGAACTCTTCGCGAACTCGACCTCGCCGAAAACACACTTGTCATCTTCACGTCGGACAACGGAGGCGCGGCCGGCATGAGCATGGGTCCGTTGCGGGGCGGCAAGGGAGGCCCCAAGTATGAAGGCCACATGCGCGAGCCGACCATCTGCTGGTGGCCGCGGACAATTCCAGCGGGAGTCGCAACGGATGAGATCGCCGTGACAACCGACATTCTCCCGACTCTCGCAAGACTCACCGGAGCCAGCGTTCCCAACGATCGCACCATCGACGGCAAAGACGTCCTGGATGTACTGCTCGGCAAGCCCGGCGCCAAGTCGCCGCACGAACTGCACTACTACGAAGTCGATGGGATTCGCCGCGGACCTTGGAAACTGGTCCGAGTTCGTCGCCGAGTCGAGCTCTACAATCTGGACGACGACATTGGCGAGAAGAACAACATCGCAGCGAAGCATCCCGAGTTAGTCGCCGAGCTCAGCAAGCTGCTCGCCCAGCACGCCGAGCGAATCGCGGCCGACACGCGGCCGGCGGCTTTTGTGGAGAACGCCAAACCGATTATTTCCGAGCCGGGCGATCTCCCCCGGCTCCGAGATTTCCTGGGAATGCCCAACGTTCGCGCCGCAGCGAAGTGAAGAAGGACGACCGGCGAACTACTCGAGCAGGAAGTCGTGCACGTGCCGGAAGGCGGCGTGAAGATGGTCGTGAAGCGCCGCAAGATGCTCGTGCAAATAGTCGGCATCCCGAGTCGTTTCCACCGAGACTTCGTTTGCATCGCGAGTTTGCGCGGCCCGAGCACTACACGAACTACTGGGCCGAACACGAGAAACTCTGCGGTCTCACGCGTGCGAGAGCCAGCTTTAGCTGGGCCGCCCGTTTGAGCGATAGCGCGGAATTTGACGGAAAGAGCCCGCG
Source organism: Pirellulaceae bacterium (assembly GCA_030748485.1). GTDB lineage: Bacteria > Planctomycetota > Planctomycetia > Pirellulales > Pirellulaceae > JASMLW01. The sequence continues at coordinate 3,999 of JASMLW010000105.1, read as the reverse complement.
GAGCAGAAGTGCCGCGCGGGCTCTTTCGTCGATGTTGACGAAGGGGCTACTCCCCGTCGCTCATTCACGGAAGCGGCTTGTCCTGATCTTCGGGCATAATGAAATCGGCCTTGGAGGACCCGCCATGATCCTGGGTGGCCCAGGTGTGGGCGAAGTCTTGGGCGGCGATACACGCCATCCGACTCACGACCAGGTTGTGTCGATCCTTCGTCTCGATCTTGTAATAGCACTTCAGAGTCGCTGCGAGCGGCAGCTTTCGCGACGAGCGGCAGGTCGGTTTGCCGCTGGAATGGGTCGACCCTCCCTCGGCGTTGCACGACAGAATGAGGCCCTTGACAGAGGCCGCCAGCGCCGCTTTAGCGGCTTCACTCGAATCACCGACTCCCACAACTTGCAAGTCGCGAAGTGTTCTGCCATCGGCCGAAACACAGCGGATTTCCTCCGAGCAAATCCAATATCGGTAGGGACGTTCGTTGACGACGAGTGTTCCAGGCGCGACGCCACCAACGGCTGCAACTTTCTGCAACAATCGGCGGACTGCATCTTGAGGGGCCGTCTTAAGATCTCCAAAAGAAGTGTACGAATAGTGCCATCCATTGCGGGCCACGCAGTACGCGGTGAAAGCTTTCGACGCATTTTTTGATCCCTTCTGGGCCGCCGCACGACGCCCAGATTGTCAGCTGTCGCCAGCATCCCCGTTTCGCTCGACAGCGCACCAGCGACGATCGCGCTCTGGTGCTTGTCGAACAGAACAACCCGGCGACCATCTTTGAGATTCCAAATAGCGGCGTTGGTGTCCCAGGAAGCAGTTGCCAAAGCAGCCTCGTCGTCGCCTCCCAACCGAAAGCCGATCGCCGACAACGGAGCGCCGTGACCTTGAATCAGGCTGTGCTGCTCGCCGGTGGCGATATCAAACACCTTTACGCCGTAACGGTACTCGGTGAGCAACAAGCGATCGGCTAGCACGCCGACCGATTGGAGCGGACCCTCAACACTCCCGATCTCATCTTGCCGCTCTCCGTCACCAGCGTCCCAGATCTCAACCAGCGGACTCTGCAAATCCTTTGCCGCAAATGCCGGCGGTTGCCGCAAAGTTGTTGACCGCGACGTGATCAATCGTCCACCTGTGGCGTCGTATCGGCACAAATCGGTTGGCGCTTGCGTGACGGGGCGGAGTTCGCCGTTTTCCGGGTTCCAGAATTGCACGCCCTGGGCGCTGGAGATCGCGACTTCCATTCGGTTCGGACTGGCCCGGACTGTTTTCGAGCCTTTGATGCTGTCGAGCTTGCCGATGACCTCGCCTGTTTCGACTGACCAACAGTAGACAGTCGAGTCCTGGCTGCGGTGGAATCCGAAGACAGCAGTTTCGTCGTGACTGATGACAGCGTCATCGAGCGCGTTCTCAGACTCGAAACGTCGTTTCACCTGCCAATCAGGGACACTCCAGACGGTGACAGCGCCCGCCTGCAGAGTCGCGGCCAACCACTTCCCCGTGCGCCCGTACGTCACAGTTCCACAGATTCCCGAGAAATCAAATTGGCGTTGCAGTTCCTTGGTCTCGGTATTCCAAACACGAACAGATTTGCCGGCGATCGTGGTGAATTGAGGCAGGGTGGGATGGAAATCCATGGCGACAACAATGTCGCCTTCCTCGCGTAGGCGGACCCGCTCGTTCGCCGAGACATCCCACAGGTCAAGCGCGCCTTGCTCGTCGGCAATCGCCACCAATTCCCCGTCAGGAGAGGCCATCGCTAGCCGCGGAGTGGAATCGACTTGGATCGAACTGGCTACTTCCTCTGCCGTTTGTGGGGAGTAAACGGTGACTCGGTTCCCCGCAAGGGTGACGAATCGGTTCGCCGCGCGAACTGGACAGTTGCGCTTCCCCGGAACGACCCCGATAACTCGGTTCTCTTCGGAATCCCAAATCGACGTGACGAATTCCGCCTCGGCGGACACGGCAACGAGTTGGCTATCGTCGCTAGTCGCCATCGCCGTTCTTCTCTCTCCAGGCACCAGGACATCGTATTCGGCTCGACGATTTCCAGGAAGGACGTGCCAGACTCGCGCCGTCCCATCTTTCGAACCGGTGGCGATGAGCTGCGAGTTGGGACTGATCGCGAGCGATGTGATGTCGTCGCGGTGCCCCTTGAGTTGTCCGATCAGCTCTCCCGACCGAAAGTGAGAAATATTGGCGCGAGTTCCGTCTAGTGTCACGATGACTTCACGGTCGCGGCTGACCACGGCGCCGGTTCCCGCAAACGCCATCGGGGCGGCCGCTGGGTCGGACTCGCGCCAGACGAATGTTTCGTCGCCGCGTTCGAAAACCACGTCGTCGCCTACGAAGTAGCCGCGGTGACCAGCCCAATCGTCCACTTTCCGCGGCTTGTCGCTGATCTCCCAAATCTGCAAGCGGTTGTCATCCGTTGATATCACCAGCTTCGAAGAGTCTGGACTAAAAGCGGCGCGGAGAACGAAGGCTCCCGCATAGCGACCACGCGGCCGCTCCGCCTCTTCGCGGAAATCGATCGTTACGTGCGACCATCCCTTGTCGCCTTCGCCCTTTTGCCAAATCCGCAAGGTGTTGTCTTCAGACGCGGTGATGATCGAGTTTTCGGTGGGGGCGAATGCGGCAAACACGATCCGTCGCTCGTGCCCCGTCAACGTGGCGATCGATCTACCCGAAAGAACGTCAAAAACTTTGGCCGTGTTACCATTGGCGGGTGAGACAACTAGATCACCGCGCGCGTTGAACGCCGAGCGGTCAGCATGGAATAGATAGGCGCCCGCCAACTCCTTCGGCTCGATTTCGTTCAACTCATCCCAGATAATCGGCGCGCCGGTCAGCAAGTTCTGGCGGCGGTGGCGAGCTTTCTCGGGCACGCCATTGGCGGAAGCCAATGTGCCCGCACTGTTCGCCGTAATGACTCGTCCACCCGAGGGCAGAAACGCGGCGGACGTCGCTTTGAGAATCGACTTGAAGCCAACCGGCAGCGGATCCAGTTCGAAGGTAGTCCGCAAAGTCGCTTGTCGAGGCTTATCGACGTCTTTCCAGATGGCCGCGGACAATCGCGACGACGTTCGAAAGGCGGTGCGCGGCGGCGTCACCAACAAGGTCGAGCCGTTCTCGCCAAACTCAACGCTGCCGACGCCTTTGGAATGAACTGCCAACGAGTTCAAGTGATGATTGTCGTCGAGAGCCTGAAGCAGGACGTTATTGGCTTCCAAGCTGGGATACTGCTCAAATGCGCGGATGCCGAGTTGAACGGCGACTTCGGGGTCGTTCGGCAATTCCAACGCCGCGAGGGCGGCCAGCCGTAAGCCTTCGCTCTTGTCGAGCGACTCGGCGAGCGCATCGCCTCTCGCTCTTTCTTCGACGACCTCCTGACCCTTCTGCTTGACCTGAGCGGCCAACACGAACGACAGGGATACGGCGGCAATCAGCAACGCGATGGCAATCGACGATCCCGAGATAACGGTCGCCGGGTGATTCCGCAACCACTTGACGGTTCGCTGAACGGGAGTGGCGGGCCGAGCCTCAATCGGCTCGTCGTTTTGGAAATGCCGCAAGTCGGCCGCCAGTTCGTGCGCTGTTTGGTAGCGATCGTCCGGGTTCTTGGCAATCGACTTCATCACAATCGTTTCGAGCTCGATCGGAATGTGGCGATTTGCTTTGCGAGGAGACTGAGGGTCTTCGAAAGCAATTTTTCGCAGCACCTCGATCTTCGTGTCGCCATGGGCGCAACTGCCATGCCGCTTTGATTTTTTTCGGTTCTTTTTCGGTTCTTTCGAGGATTATGAGGGTGCTATCACGGCGTTGTGGTGATTTGAGACTTTCGCGTCATGAGGGGGCGCTAGCACGGGGGCGCTAGCACGGGGGCGCTAGCTTATCGATCAGAAAGGGGCTCTCGCGCAGAATGACTTGGTTGTCTTACGGATGCCAAGCAACTCCTACACGAGAGGTCCCCGATGAGTATCGTGACGCAAGAACAATGGTTACTC
>JASMLW010000104.1 GCA_030748485.1 Pirellulaceae bacterium | reverse complement strand
TGGGAATGTGAGTTACCCAGCGGCGACTACTTCGTCGACGTTTCCATCGGCGACTCGGCCTACCGGCAATTCGGACAACACGTAACGGTCGAGCGACAAACGGCGTTCCGCAATCACACAACTCGTATCGGTCGATTCGCCGAGACACGGGTCGCGGTTACCGTAAGCGATGGCAAGCTGACTGTCGAAATCGGCCGGCCCGGAAGCGAGACAAACACGTGTCTCAACTGGATTCGCATTTCGCGCAAGCGATGATTACTGGGCTTTTGAGTTTTTGAGCTCTTGGCGCGACGAGACATTCGGCCAGCCCCGTCTTAAAACGCCGGTCGCTCCGTTGCGAACAGCAGACGCCGCGCAGCTTCTCGCCAAGCATCGGTGGCTTGGTCAGGGTACAGAATGATCGCCGTTGCGAAGACGGCGCCGCGGCAAAACGAATGACGAGTTATCCTCGCGCGAACACTCGCTTCAGGAACGTAAAGTCGTCCGCCGTCCATTTGATGCAGTCGTCGACGGGTAGGCGATACTCCGTGTGCAATGTGAAGAATCCCCGATACCCTGCCCGTTGCACGGTTCGCACAAAATCGGGTATCGGAGCAATTCCGTCCGCCAAACGGCAATAGTTCGTCCGCCATCTCTGCTGACCGATCTCGTCGCGAGCCGATTTGTCCCATTGGAAATTCTTCAGCGCAACGAGTGAGATCCACGGCTTGAGCAAGTCAATCGCCTGACGCCACCCGCCCGCGCCGCCCGTGATTGTCATATGGTGCGAGTCGAGGTAAGCGCCGATGCGGTCCGGCGGCATCTCCCGGATGATCTCGTACAACATCACGCCACTCGAAGGGATCGTCGACCCGGAGTGCACATGAACGCAAGGACGAACGTCGTATTTCGCGGCCAGTTTGGCCACCGCCTCCAAACTCCGTCGCACCTCGTCCATTCGTTTGGTCAGCTTTCCGAACTCACCAACTGCGTAGTAGCCCATCTTGATTCGATCGATGTTGAGCCGTTGGCAAGTCTTCAAGATCGCCTCCGCGCGGCCGTCGGGTGCGGTGATGTTGGTGGTCAACATCATCACCTCCAGCCCGTGCTCCCGCGCGGCCTCGACCGCCCGTGGAAGCCGCTCGACAACGTCCCGCGGGTCGATGTGCCCGCCGGGGCGAACGGTGAGGTCGAGCCCGTCGACGCCGATTTTCTGGAACACTTTGCACACTTGGGGAATCGGCAAACTCTGAAAATGTTCCGTATAGATGCAGACCTGGGGACGCCCGGTCGTAGCCGCCGTCACAGGTTTCGCCGCCGCCGCCAAAGCAGCCGCTCCGGACAGTCGGAGCAGGACGCGCCGGTCGAAACTGTCCAGGCCAATGGGCCTCGCCCGCGCCTCATTCGCCTCGCTTCGAGTCCGCTGTTCTTTCATCGCGTAGTTCTTTCACAAAGTGGCAGTGCCACACACAAAGCGAGCTGCCGCTCGGTAGTCGTTCGTCCGCTCCCGTTGGTCGCTGGAATCGATTAAATCAAGCCTCGACCGCCTTCATTGAATGTTGAGCGTGGCGCGTCCTTCGCGAACTGCCGCACCTTTTTCGAGCGAGAGAATCCGTACGGACCACGTCCCGCGTCGATTGAAGACTTCCGTCGGAATGGAGCCGAGCACGCCACCGGGTTGCGGCCGCTTGCTCGTCGATACAGTCCGCCACGCATCGTCCTGGGGAGTCGCCCCGAAGGCGAACTGCAGGCGACGCTCGATGAACTGACTGCCCTCCGCCTGCCCGAAGACATCGACTTGAATCTTGCCGTCTCGGCGGACGGCTTTGATCTCGGAAACTCGCGCGAACAGGAAGTGTTTGGGATCCGCCTTGAGGGCCGCCGCCGCATTTAAGATTCCCGCGCCGGTGTAGAGATCCCAGCCAGGACCTTCGATGTCGTCGGCGCTCATGATCAGCATCCGTCGAACTTGTTCGGCCGACAGCTGCGGCTGTGTTGAGAAGAGGAGCGCGGCGACGCCGCTGACAAGCGGGGCGGCGAAGCTCGTGCCGCTGGCCCGATAGTACTGACGCGACTTGCCGACGATGCCGGCCCCATTGCGGTACTGCGACTCTTCGTCCCCTTCACCGAGATAGAGCAGAAAGTCGGTCCGTCGCGCGCGAAGGCCCAGTATGTCCATAGCGGGAGCCGCGAGATCGACTGGTCGGCCCCAGTTGGAGAACGTAGCCCGCTTGTCTTCGGTCGTCGTGCCGGCGACGGTCAAGACGCCTCGACAGCTGACCAGCGCCTGCTGTTGCGCGTCCTTGCCTTTGTTGCCGGCGGCGACGACGACGAGTACTCCTTTGGTGACCGCGTAGTCGATGGCCCGCTGTTCGATCGCCGCCGGCTGGTCGCCTCCATAGCTAATGTTGATCACGCGAGCGCCATTGTCGACGGCGTAGAGAATTGCACTGCTGATGTCGACCGAGTTTGCTTGAGCCCGATAGTTGGCCACCTTGAGCGCCATGATCCGCGCCGTCGGAGTGACTCCCGCGATCCCCCGGCCGTTCCCTGTGCGAGCGGCGATCACTCCCGAAATGTGAGTGTCGTGTCCACCGCGATCGATCACCGCTGCATTGTCCTCCCGGAAGTTCCAGCCAAACTGGTCGTCGACGAATCCGTTGCCGTCGTCGTCGACGCCGTTGTACGGATCTTCGCCGGAATTGACCCACATCTGTCCGAGCAACTCGGGGTGAGTCCAATCGACGCCGCTGCCGATGACGGCCACCGTGCATGTCTTGACTTTGTCCAAGTCAGTTGGCCAGAGGTTGTCAGCGCCATCCCGGAAACCAACTCGCCGCAACGCCCATTGATCGTGAAAATCCTCTCCCCATGTTCCCTTGGAATGGAAGAGCGGATCGTCAACCGCGTCGGCCGTTCCAATTCGCGGCGCGGCGACCTCCGCGGATCTGACAACGGGATGGTTTCCCAACGTCTGAGTCAGAGCTTCCTGCAGATCCTGCTTGTTTAGCGCCAGCGGGGTTCCGTCGGGGCCTCGCACCTGAATCCGCCACGTCTGAACAGTTGCGTCACCACCCAGCGAGTCGGGCAGTGGAAGGTCGCGGCTCTGACCTGCAGTCACCGCGACGCCCGCATCGTCGCCGGCGATCTGGCGAACAACCTGGCCGATCTGCGTCTGCAACTCATCTAGCTCTGCAGCAGTAGCAATTTTCCGCGTGACGATTGCTACCTGCTCCGCCTTCGGACTCGTCACGACGACATCGCGCGGCGCCGGAGCCCCCAACGCGACGTCGGAGAGTACTTCATCCTCGAGCGCAATTTCCGCGCGTTCGAACACTTCGAGCAGGCCGCCATTTTGGAAGATCACCGGAACGCCACCCGCCGCGTCACCGAACAGTACGTACGGTACGAGGAAGCGGGCGCTCGGTGATTGTGAATCTTGAATCTGCGTGAGCGAGTAGACGGTGCGGTTGTAAGTCGCCAGCTGGGTCAACTGTTCGGGAGAAAGCCGCTGCAATTCCTCCTCCGTTGGTCCGAGATCGCTGAGGAACGTCTGGTGCTTGTCAGGGTCCTCGGCGACGCCGGGATCACCGGGGAGGATTTCGACCAACCGCTCGTCCGGTCGAAGAGTGATCTGAAACTCACCCTGGTCGTCCGCGCGAACCACACGATTCTGATTTGGGTCGCCGCCTTGCGGATCAGGTCCGTCTGCGCTATCGACGACCAGATTGAGAGTCAGAATGGGAGTCGCGCTGCCGCTCGTTTCGTCGTGAGCTGATCCACGCTTGATGACGTCGGCTCCCGGAGCCGGTTGTCCGCGAGTGAGGATTCTCTCGGCGATCGCTCCCGCAAATC
>JASMLW010000103.1 GCA_030748485.1 Pirellulaceae bacterium | reverse complement strand
CGGCCCTGATCTTCGCGGTCGGTCTGGAAGCGAACCGGGGTCAGTTTGCCGTCTTCGGACAATTTGACTTGCGTGTCGTTGACGAGTGCGTCGATGGGGGGATTCTCGATCTCATCCTGCTCGAGCGATTCATTGCTGGAGATCGCGTAGAGTTCGACGTTGACCGTACGACCTTCGAGCCCGAAAGACTGCAAGTAGGCGGTGATGGGGAATTCGTCGCTGGGGAAAGCGCGGCGGGGGGCCTCGATGTCCACGACGCGAACATTGACGGGCCGTTTGTCCGATCCCACGCCGATCGCGAAGATCGGGAAGTTGGCGTCTTGAGCGGCCGCTCGCGCCGCCTCGAGCCGCACGCCGGCGTTGCTGCCGCCGTCGGTGAAGACGGCGATTCCGGCGATCGGTCCGCCCCGCTCTTTCTCCACCAAGAACCGAATCGCATCGCCGAGTCGAGTTTCGACGCCGCGGGGAGCCAGTTGTTCGGTCCAGTCGATCTCCGCCGGCTCCTCGTCGTCCTCTTTGTCGTCGGACGCTTTGTCCGGAGTCTCATTCGATTGGAAGCTGGCCCGTTCCAAGCCGGCCAAGGCGCTCAACTTGAATTCGGGGTGTTGGAGGTGGAACGCGCCGGCGGTTGACGAGCCGGCGATCATCAGGAGCACTCCCAGCAGAACCACCCAACCCGCGGGCGCGGCCAGTTTCCGCGAGAAACTCATCGCCGCGGCGAGCACCAGCAACAGCAGTCCGGCGGCCAGCACTGCGGCGGCCAGCATCATCGCCTGCCGTGTCCGCTGGAAGTCAACATTGTGTCTCTCCAAAAGAACGTCCTCGGCGACGGCTTCCCCCTCTCCTTGGACGATTTTCGGGAAGGACGCCAGCTGCGTCGGTTGCGGCGTTTGGTCGAAGCGATAGATGACAACATCGTGTCGCTCGCGGAGCTTGCTCACCAGCTCGTCGGCTTGAAACAGTTCGAGAATGCTGTCGATTCTGCGCTGCGGAGTCGGTGACGATTCAACATCGGCCACCGCCATACTCAAGCTCGTATCGACGAGCACCAGAGCGCGCGACGTGCGGACCAACTTCCGCTCGGACCCCTTCTCGAGATCGAGAAAGAAGAAGACGAGCGCGGCGATCACGAACAATCGCAGCAACACGAGCGACCAGCGGACGCCCCGCTGCAACTCGACGCCGTCGCGCCGGTAGACGAGCAGCACATAGATGGCGACGGCCAAGACGGCCGCCCCGATCGCCAGCCAGTGCCAGCCCTCGGGCACCGAATGGACGCGGTTCAAGCGGAGGTAGACTTCGCCACCCTGGGCGAACAACGGCGGCATCTTAGGCACCTCCCCGCGGCGGGTGATAGCTGGTCTTGAACGCCGTGAACTGTTCGAGCAGCAGCAGCGAGGCCAAGACAAGCACGAACATCCAGTCGCCGCCGAAGTCGTCCCGCGCCGAATCGCTCAGCGCGAAATCGTCGATCGTGCGAATGACCGGCTTGGTCGGCAACAGACTGCTCAACAGCCGTCGCGCCGGCGTGATTCGTAAATCCCCTTCGTCCGCCGCCACATTGATCGCGTAGCGTTGGACGTCGAGGTCTCCGGCGATGGTCGTGGCCCAGGCTTCGTAAACGCCGGCCAGGTCCGTCTCTCCCCGCATCGCCGCGCTGGCCGCACCGCCCAGCTGGGCGTGCAAAAACGTCGTCTGTTCAGTGTCGGGTTCGGCGCGACGGCTGATCGCCAGCCGGGGAGCCGATTCGCTCCGCGTGGGAGCGACGAACGTCAAGTCGCTGCGGTAGGCCTCGGCGTCCAATTGCACATCGATCGGAGAACCCGTCAGCCGCTCATCGGTCGCCGCCGCGGCGGACAAGTGATGATGGAGCTTGAGCGTGACCAGGGCGTTGGGACCGAGCGCCATGTCGTTCCAATCCGGGGCGTACGACGACATGAACGCGACGACCTTGCCCTCGCCGAATTGCTTTTCCACGATGAACGGAGAACTGTTGTAGAACGAGGCGATCGTGTTGTATTTGTCGTTGTCGCCGGGCTGCCAATCTTTCGGCGGAGCCAGGTATCGCTCGACATCAATCAGACTCCACAAGGGCGGCGACACGGCCACCAACTCTTGCAAGATCGGGTGCGGCTCGCCGGCCACCGTGATGTCCGGCGTGTTCTCATCGACCGCCGGCGGCAGCAGTTCATCGCGACCCAGCGGCAGTGGGAATAGCCCCTCGCCGTCGCGGTAGAGTTGTTGGTTGTAGAAGACGAAGTTGACGTGCGGGCCGACAAAAAACGCCAGTCCGCCGCCCGCCCGAACGTACGCTTCGAGATTCTCCACCGCTTGCTCATCCAACCGGTCGACGTCGGTCAAATAGATGGAGCGAAACGAGCCGAGCGTCTCGGGCGAGGCGTCGCGAAGGTAGGCTGAGTTTTGTAGTTCGGGCGCGATCCCCGTCTTCTTCCGGCCTCCCGGCTGAAAGATGGATGTCATGTAAAGCGCGTTGCGTTGAGCCGCGTCGCCGTCGATCACCAGCGCCGGTTCGTTGTCCAGGATCGACATCACTCGCCAGCGGCGATTGTCGACGTCGACCGCATCTCCCTCGATGAACGCCTCGATCACGTGCCGACCGGGAGTCGCGAAATGGACGCGAAACCGCCGCTCCACATCGCTCTGGGCGGGAATCTCGCGGATCGCTTCGATCGGCAGGTCTTCTTCGATCGCCCGCAGACCCTGCGGGCCCGATTCGGTGTAGTCGTTGGGGTCAAACAGCTTCGTGCGAACCCGCAACTTGACGTCTTTGGCGGGCGTCAAGCCGTGGTTGCGGACCGTGACGTGGACCCAGACGGGCACGCCGGCCGCCCGCGTCTCGTCACTGAAGCGAATGTCGGTCACCGCCAGGTTGTTTTGCTCGTCCTCCACGCACTGCACCAACTGAACCTCGGCGTCGGCGTCTTCGAGCGTTTGGATGGCCTCCCGCAGCTCGGCCGGGTTGTCCCATTCATTCGCGCGGAAATCCGAAACGACGTAGACGATGCGGTTTTCGTTCTCGGTGTCCTGCATCAATTGGCGCGCCGTCTCCATCGCCGCCAGGGGCCCCACCGACAGCTCGGAGACGCCGAAGGCCCGCCGCCGCTCTTCGAGCGTGACGTCGAATTCCTGGTCGATGATCTCGGCGCTCAAATCGCACACCGCGGCGACCGCGCCTGCGCCCGATTGCCCAGCTCGCGAGAATCGCAACAAAGTCAAGCGGTGCGGCGAGGATTGCTGGCCGGCTTGCGCGGCCAAACGCTGAATGATCACGTTCCCCGTGTCGAACACGCTGGCGGCTCCCACGTTCTCCGACATCGAATAACTGTCGTCGAGCAACACGTAGTGATGAGTTGTGCGTTCGGCGAACTGACCCAGCCAGTGATTCCGGGGATCCCACTTGGCCAGCATCATCACCACCACCGCGATCGCGATCATGCGCAATAACAGCAACAGCAATTGCCGCAGCCAGACCCAGCGGCGATGGCGCTTGTAACTCTGCAACAAGAACTCCATCGCCGCCCACTTCACCTTGCGCAGTCGCAACAAGTTGATCAGATGGATCAACGGCGGCGCGAGAACGAGCGCGAAGCCCGCCGCCAGTGCTGGGTAAAGAAAGCTCTGCATTTCGCCGGTCGCGTCCTGTTTGGATGTCTACTTGATGTCAATTCCTGTGGTGCATGCCCAGCCGATTGCTGAGGTACGTCGCCAACGCCGCGTCCAGATGGTCGCTCGTGCGAACCAACGCGTAGTCGATCGTGTTTTGCGCACAGCGGCGTCGCGTCTGTTCGAGAAACTCGCCGACCGCCGCCAGGTAGCCGTCCCGCAACGATCGCGGATTGCAGTTGAGCATGTCGATTGATTCCAGGCCCTCGAATCGAGTTGGACCTGTAAAGGGGAAGTCCAATTCGTCGTCGTCCATGATGTGGAAGACCAGCACGTCGTGACCGCGCTGGCGGAGTAGCTTCAGCCCGCGGATCATGTTGTCGACGTCGGCCAGCAGGTCGGAGACGACAACCATCATGCCGCGTCGCGGATAGGAGTTGGCGATGTCGCGAAAAATCGTATAGATGTCCGTCTTGTCGCGCGGCTCGCTGACGTCCAGCGTGTCGATGATCGTCTGTAAATGGTTGCGCTTGCTGCGAATCGGAGCCGCCATCCGCACCGTCTCATCGAACGCCACGCAACCGACCGCATCCTGCTGTTTGAGCACGAGGTAGGCGAGGCTGGAGGCGAGCGTACAAGCGTACTCGTACTTGTTGAGCGCCCCTTCCCCGTAGCTCATGCTCGCCGAGACATCGACGAGCATCGTGCAGCGGAGGTTGGTGTCCTCCTCGAATTGCTTTACGTAGAGCCGGTCTTGGCGGGCCCAGACCTTCCAATCGACGTGGCGCAGATCGTCCCCGCTCGCGTATTCGCGATGCTGCCGGAACTCAACCGACTGCCCGAAGTACGGGCTGCGGTGCATGCCGGAGAGAAAACCTTCCACGATGTGCCGAGCTCGCAGATCCATTCGCGAGATTCGCTTGATCGCTTCAGGACTTAAAAATCTTTTGGAATCGGGCATCGTTGGTCAGTTCGTCTTCCTTCGTGGGAGTGATTCGGATCAGCCGATCGATGATCTGATCCGCCGTGACTCCGTCGCTTTCCGCTGCGAAGTTGACCACGATGCGGTGGCGCAGCACGGGTTTGGCCAACGCGACGACATCCTCGGTCGCGACGTGCGTGCGGCCGTGCAGCAGAGCTCGCGCCTTGCCGCCCAAGATCAGGTTCTGCACCGCCCGCGGGCCGGCGCCCCAACCCAACATGTCGTTCACGAAATCGGGCACGCCCGGACTGTTGATCCGCGTTTGCCGCACCAGCGTCAACGCAAAACGGATCACGTGATCGGTCGCCGGCACGTCTCGAACTGTGCTCTGCAACGCCAGCACCTCTTCCGCCGCCAGCACGGGCTCCACCTCCGCCATTACCGACGCCGTCGTGCGGCGAGCCACCTCGAACTCCTCTTCGAAGTTGGGGTAGTCGACGAACACCTTGAACATGAAGCGATCTTGCTGAGCTTCGGGAAGCGGATACGTCCCCTCTTGCTCGATCGGGTTCTGCGTGGCCAAGACAAAGAACGGATCCGACAGCGGATGCCGCACCCGACCGACCGTCACCTGACGTTCCTGCATCGCTTCCAAGAGAGCGGCCTGCGTCTTGGGCGGCGTGCGGTTGATCTCGTCCGCCAGAATCATGTTGCTGAAAATCGGACCTTCGAGGAAGCGGCGCTCCCGCGCGCCGGTGGAGCGGTTCTCCTCAATGATCTCCGTCCCCGTGATGTCCGCCGGCATCAGGTCCGGCGTGAACTGGATCCGGCTAAATGACAAGTTGAGCGTCTTGGAAAGCGTGCTGATCATCAACGTCTTCGCCAATCCAGGGACGCCTTCAAGCAAGCAGTGACCGCGGCTGAAAAGCGAGATCAACAACTCCTCGATGACTTCCGACTGGCCGACGATGACCCGACCCAATTGGTCGACAATTCGCTCGCGGGCGTCCGCCAAGCGTTTCACCGCATTGGCGTCCAGTGAGCTGGAGTTCCCGTTGGACATGTGAAATCCTTGCTAGCAGTTTCGGCGGCCCGGCCGGGCGGCGTCGCGGCGCGGCGCTCCTAAACGGTGGCGGACCAGTTTGTTAGTTGCGTAATGAGGCAGTTTAGTTCAAATCGGTAAGTTTTTCCGAGTGGTCTGATTGTGCTACCTCCAGTGGGGGGAGATGAAATCGCACCCACACGGTCAAAGATAACCTCACTTCCCTGTGCTGCCTAGCTTCCGCAGCTTGATTGCGGCGACGCAAGCCGAAGACGGGTGACGCCTTACCTACTGTGTCGATTGTGCGACCACAGCCGGCTGACAACCCAGCCAGGTGGCGACCCGCCCGCCCGCCGGATGCTGGCCGCACGGGCGCAGGAGGCTACGGGGCGATCTTCAGTTTCCGCGGAGCCGGTTCAGATCCCGGGACGGGAAGCGCTTTCTTGACGCCTCGGACAAAGAACTTCACGAAGTCCTGGATGGGCGACGTCTGCTCGCCCAACAGGTAGGCGGGCGGAGCGGGCGGCGGCGGCTCGTCGGTCAGTTGAAACTTGACGATGACTTTGTCCAGTTCCAGCACGACTTCATCACCGGCCGGGTTGACGCCGATCGTGAACGAGTTGATTTGCGGTCCGGCCCGATCGTCCCAGTGCACGATGCGTCCATCCCGCTTGTCCAAGCACAGAATCGACGTTTTCGCCGAGTTGCTCTTATTGGCCTGACGGACGGTGACGTGCCGGAGGAAGAAGATCAGCGGCAATTCGGTGGGCTGATTCATCGGCAACGAAAACTGCGTTACGGTGGCCGGCGTGATCCAGCGAGTCGCGCCGGAGTGGCGGTCGAGGCAGTAGACGCGTCCGGTGATCATGGGGTTGAGTACGCCGGCGGGAGCCGGTGTGATCGTCCGCTCCGGCCGATGCCGGGCCGGCGTGGAGGTCGCGACCACGTAGGAGTCGGACGAACCGAGCACATAGATGTTGGTCAACGTGGGTTCGGGCCGCAGCTGCTTTTCGAGCGCGGTGGCGCCGTCGGTCAGTGAGATTACCGTCAGTTTGCCATCGGGATTCATGATGGCTAACTCGCCATGGCCGGTGAAGTCGCCGTACGTGTTGGCGGGAACGGTCTTATCAAACAGATCCTGTTGGTTCCAGACGTCGATCAATCGCAGCCGAATGTTGGCGCCGACTCGTTCATGTGACAGCACCTTGCCACCGATTGTCCGCATCACATCGGCTGTTTTGGGAGCCTTCCGCTCACCCAACTTGCGTCCATCGTGGAAGGAGAAGACCTCCACCAGCTCGGAATTGGCGGCGTGCACAAACACGCGTTCACCGTCGCCGTAGAGCAGTGACCCGGCGGGTGTTTCATTGCGAGTCCAGACATCTTCTCCGGTCAGCGGATCGAGGCAAACCAGCTGTTGTCCGGTTTGCAGGATGACTCCGTTGCCGGTGACGGGGCCGAGTTCACCCATCCGAATGCGATTGATGTCGGTGTTGTAGCTGAAGTTGATGCCCAGCAGGGAGCGCCGCCGCGACATAATCTGCGTCCGCACGTTGGACTTGGCGCTGAGCGACTTTTTCCAAAGCAGCGGACCTTCGGGGCTGTCGACATCGCGGAGCAAGTCGATGCCGTAGACGCTGTTGCCGATCGCCACGACAGCCAGATGGCCGTACAAGGAGGCGCGGAGCGTGCTGTAATCGCTCGTGTAAAAGCGGGGGCCGGATTCGAGGGAGATGGTGCGGGAATAACGACCGTCGTTGTCGCTGACCAAGATGGAGTTGTTGCGCTGGTTGAACGCCAGCCGCACGGAACGGATCGACGGCCCGGACATTTCTTCGATCTGGATCGGGTAGATGCGGCGATAGGACTGGTACTGAGGTCCGGTTGGTTCGCCCGGCTCGACGAGAACCATGCCATCTTTCCAATCGGGCGCGGCGTCGAGCGCGTCCTTTATGCGAGGTTTGGCGCGAGCTTGGGCGGCCAACTCCTGGGCCGTCTTGCCGTCGAGCAGTTTGGCGTCCGGCCACTGCTGCTGCAAACGTCGGAGTTTATCCGCCGCGCTGCCGGGGCTGCCGCCGCTGACGGCGATCATGGCGTGGAGCGCATCGATCTCTTTTTGCAGCGGAGCAGTCGGTGAGATACTCGCCAGGTATTGCTCCGCCTCCAACAGCGAGTCGGTGCGGAGTAGCTGCGAGGCCAACTCCACGCGGGCTCGATTGGCCACTTCGGGAACTCCGCCGAAGTAGCGTACGAACCGCCTCAATTGGGTAATCCCACCGCCGGCCGCCGACTCGAAGCGATTGTTGAGCGCGGTGAGCATGGTGGTTCGCTCATCGTCCGATGCTTCCGTGAAGATGCGACTCGCCTGCTCCTGAATCCAGCGGTAGCCGGCGACTCGACGACCCAGCTCAACCGACTCGAGCGAGCTGTTCACGGGCGACGTCGCGGTCAAGTCGATCAATCGCAAGAGCGTCGCGAACGATTCACTCGATTCGCCCAGCGAGTGTTTGCCCTTGACCTGGGCGCGGAGTAATCGCATCTCCTGTTCGCTCGATTTGATCAATTGTTCGGCTTGCGGAGCCAGGTGCGCATGGCGGGCGAAGTCTTCGTCGAGTGAGTCGAGAATCGTTTCCACAAACAGTGTTTTGACCGTCACATTGTCGGGGGCCAACCGCATTGTCTGCTGCAGCAGCCGCAGCGCGGCCGGTTGGTCGCCGTCTTGCAGGTAGAGTTCACTTTGGCGAGTCAGCGCCCAGATGTCCTCGGACGCGGTCTTCAGCGCGGCGGCGACACGATCTCGCAGCGGGGCGATCTGGTAGAAGGCCATCATCCACTCGGCGCTCTGCGAGACGATCTCGTTCTGGAAGCAGATCAAATTGCCCAGCGGCTCTTCGGTGCTGATTCGTTCGACTTCGCCGCCGCCATCCAATTCATACTTGATCAGTTGCGCGGCCGACGTGGGCACAAAGTAGTAGCGGTCGCTGCGGAATCCTCGCCCGCTCGGCTGGCCAGCGCCGTAGGGGTTCGTCCAGATCTGGTCGCCGTCTTTCAACGAAAACGCTCCGATGCTCTTGCGACCCACCAGGACGGCGGCGTCCTCGTACACGCACGCCGTGTAGAGCCAATCGCCGCGAGGTTTCGTCCACAGGCGCTCGCCGCTGACCAGGTCCAGACAGATCAACTCGTTCGATTCGGGCGGCGTGATCAGCACGCGGCCGCGGGAAATGGTGATCGTGGCGTCGACCCACCGCTGTCCCAACGCCGGAGCCGGCGTGTTCACAACTCCCGTGTTCGAATTAGTCGTCGCCTTGCGTTTGTATTGATGCCCCCACCGCAGCGACCGCGTCGCGAGTTCCAACGCGACCACCGCGCCGCCCGAGGTCGGGCAGACCAGCACTCCGTCGGCGTACGACGGCGACGCGCCGGCCAACCGCCGTTCCGGGTCTTGTTCGATCGTCTTGTTGTCGAGGTGAGCGAGTTGCTGCTGCCACTCGAGCTGACCGGTCGCTCCGTCGAGGACGACGAGCCGGACTTCTCCCTTGACTTCGGCCAGCACGTAGAGTCGTCCGAGTAACGGCAGGGGCGCGCCGAGGAAGAAGGCTCCCGACAATCGGGGTTCATCTCCGCCGGTGGCGCCGCCCACGGACCAGCGCAGTTTTCCCTGCGTCTTCAGGTCGAGAGAAACGAGCTCGTTGCGAGTGTTGGTGAGGTCTTGGACAGCGCCCTGGTTGACGAACACATGCCGCCGGTTGGCTTGGGTGGCGACCTGCAATTCGTGCAGCACAAAGATCTGTTGGCCGTCGCTGGAGAACTGCCCGAACGGGGCGTCCTCCCACAACCGTTGCCGCACTTCGGTCTCTCGGTGAGAGCCCGTGTCGCCGCCGGCGCGGCGTTGAGCTTCCGCCCGTTCGTCGACTTTCTCGTCCCAGGGGAAGACCCAAACTCGCTTGCCGCTGCGAAAGTCGACCGCGATGAGACGGCGGGCCGAGCGCATCAAAATGACGTCGTTCACCGCCAACGGCTGAACGACCGGAATGATCGGCGCGCCTTTCTCCGTCAGGTCGAGGTGAATTTTCTTGACCAGCGTTTCGTCTTTGGGGTGGTTCGCCGTCGGGATTCGCCAGCGATGTTTCGCCAACGGAGCGCCGCCGACACTGGCCGCATTTCGATTCGCCGAACCCCGGTGCATCACCCAGTGCAATGAACCGCCCAAGCTGCTCGACTCGCGCGGCGTCAACTTGGCGATCAGGTCATAAGGATCTTGACCGGCCCGGAAAATGGCCAGCGGCGCGCCGCCCACACGCAGCGTCGCGTTGGGAGATCGTTCGCGCAAATCACTCAACACCTCGCGGCTCTTCGCCTCCATGCCGGCCATCCGCCAACAAGTGGCCGACAGGACCGACAACTCGGGCTCGAAGCGTTGCCGGATCGCCGGCGATCGCCGGATCCGCTCGAACGCCAACGCGCCGGCCAACGCGCGGCCTTGATCCAAGTGCCGCCGCCCCAGCAACATGGTCGCCTGGTACCCGGCCTTGGTGTGGAAGTACCGTCGCGTGACTTCCGTCAACGCGGTCACGTCGTTCTCCTCCACGGCGCGGCCGAGCAGTTCCTGAGCTTCCGAGCCGAACTTCAACTCGTACAAATCGCGACCTTCGCGGGGCATCGAACCGAGCAACTCTTCAGCGACCGCCTTCAGGCTCCGCGTCGTCCCCGTCTTGCCCGTCGGACCCACGAAGAAGTCCTGTTCGACATCGTTCTCGTTCGATGTCGAGTTCGTCAGGAGAGCTCCCAATTCGAGCACCGCGTCGGCGTATTGCTTCTCCGCCAGCGCCGTTCGCGCCCGCGAGAGGTGTTGTTTCAGCTCCCGGGGCGTTGGCAGAAAAACACTCTCACTTTGCGCGGCGGCGGGGCCGGCGAGGAGCGAAAGGGTCAACAGACAACCGAGTACTGGGCGCGTCCGGTCCGTCATTGGGCAATCCTCATCCGTTCAGCTGGCGTTGCCGACCCGCCGACCATGCGAGTCGGCCGGGTCAGCTGCGGTCTTGTAAGTTCAGACGGTTTAAGATCTTACAACAGGATGCCTGCTGCGGCAAATTGCGAACGGGACCCGGCCGAAGGCGTCTGCATTATCATCTCAAATCCAACGGTTTCTCCGACTTGGGGCGGGCAGGCGCCCTGCGGAACGGCCACCAGCCTCCCTCCTCAAATGACGCTTGACGGTTAGTGAAAGTTTACCGGTTACGTTGAATCTGCTTTTTTTTCAGGGTTTGAGGCCATCTCACCTTGCAATTTTCAAGTAGATGGCTCTAATCTTCGGCCATCCACTCGTGCTGCCAATGCTGGCAGGTGGGGTTGAGTTTGACGTTCGTTTTTCCGAGATTCTGTTCGAGAGATTGAAGCCTCAAGGAGGGTGACAAACCATGGCGAAAGCTGCCGCTGCCGCAAAGAAGCCGCTTACAAAGACCCAGATTTTCGCCAATGTTGCGGAGGAAACCGGGCTTTCCAAAAAGCAAGTGGCGGATGTCTACGATGCCCTGGTCGGCCAGATTTCGGCTTCGTTGTCGAAAAAGGGCCCCCGCGTATTCACGCTTCCCGGATTGTGCAAGATCGTGGTCCAGCACAAGCCAAAACAAGGCCCGCGCCCCGTTCGCAATCCGGCGACCGGCGAGATGGTCATGTCCAAGCCGAAACCGGCCCGCGACGTCGTTAAAGTTCGCGCGCTCAAAGGCCTCAAAGACATGGTCTAACCGACGCGCGGTGAAAACAGACCCCGGTCAGTTCGACTGGGGTTTTTTATGCGCGGCGAAGTTGGTGTTTCGCGATTCGCTTTCTGATCAGTGGGTGTGTTTGTTACAATCCACCCTCAGCGTGGATCACATTTCAGGCAATCCAGATCCGGAGCTCTCTTCATGAATCCGCGCATGATTGAATCGACGCCCATCGATGATTCAGTTCATCTTCAGCCAACAGCTTACGATCGAGTCGCCAGTTGGCTCGTCGCTTTCTTGATCGTTGTCGGCTTCGGCGTGACGCAGATGTTCTTGATTTGGTTGACCGCCTTCCCGATCGAGCCGGACTGGAAGATAGACATTCTTCCTCCCCCCCGAATCGGGACGCCGGATGACCGTGTGGCGCAGCGGCGGGCGGGCGAGGAAGTCGAAGAGCCGGGCGAGGAGATCGAAGAGCCGCACCAACTCGCGAGAACTCTGCAAGCGGTAACCGACATTGTCTCAACGCAAGCCGCTGCATTTGACCAGATGGGCGCAGTCGATGAACTGCCATCGGGACGGCGGATCGGCGGCGACGGCGGACCGGATAGTTCGACCAGCGCAGACCCAGCGATCCCGCCGGCGTCTGAGCGTTGGCGGTTGCAATACCAGACGGAGAGCCTGGAAAACTACGCTCGGCAACTCGACCATTTCCAGATCGAACTCGCCGCCGTCACGCCCGGCGGCAAGATTCACTATGCGACCGAACTCGCCGGCGGCGGCAAGACGCGGGTCACCGACGGCGCAGGAGAGACGCGGTTATTCTTCGCGTGGCGCAGCGGCAAGCTCGAGCAATTTGATCGACGGTTGCTGGAACTCGCGGGCGTGGCGACCAAGGGCGGGCAGGTCGTGCAGTTCATTCCAGGGGAGCTCGAACAACAACTGCTGCGGTTGGAATTGACGGCCGCCGGCGACACGACGCTCGAAAACATTCGGCTCACCTACTTCGGTGTCCGGCCGCGGGGAGACGGCTTCGAGTTCTACGTGATCACCCAAGTCCGCTGGCGCGACAAGTGATGACGAAGCTCCATCTGTCCCGAGTCCTTCGTCGTCAGTCATAGCCCTGGGTCATTCCCACACTTCCCCCGTTCCGCCTCTCCTGCTACTCTAGGAGCCCTCTGGAAAAGGCGACTTTTCCGGTGGGGGGTCAGGTAGCTCAGTTGGTAGAGCACAGGACTGAAAATCCTGGTGTCGGCGGTTCGACCCCGCCCCTGACCACTCAAGAAAACGGCCGTTTTCCTAGGCTTTTGGAGGAAAACGGCTTCTCTTATGCGCTCGCGGCGTCTTTCCCTATCTTCTCAACTTGGTCAGAAATGGCCCCATTTGGACCCGGCGAGTGTACACCGGGTGTACAAGAGATCTCGAGCACGTGGCTCGGTGCACTGACCTTGGCGAACGGGAGTGATGCCACTGCGTTTCGCTTTGCGCGGTCGGTCGCTTTCGCGTAGACGTTCATCGTCAAGTGAAGCGTCGAGTGTCCGAGAATCGCTTGGACGGCTTTTGGATTGGCTCCGTAGTCCAAGGCCAGTGTCGTGAACGTGACGCGCAGCGAGTGCAGGTCGACAGATCCGTGCGGCTCCGCGCCCTCAACTCCAGCCCGCCGGCAAATGGCGTAGAACGATCGAAGGATGTTGCCGGGATTCCGCCAGGGCGTGTTCGCCCCCGTCACGAAGACGTGAGAGTGGCTCAGTCGGCCGTTGCGGGTCTTTCCAGCGACAGGACGCCGTTGGGCGGCTTCATCCCGCAACCGCTTTAGATCAGCCATCATCGCATCGTCCAGGGGGATTTCACGCGACTTGTGGTTCTTGGCCGTTGCCGCACGGACGATCACGCATCCGCGCTCAAAGTCGATGTCGTCGAACGTGAGGTTTGCCAATTCACCCCGCCGGATTCCGGTAGTCATAAACATCCGCCAAACTGGCTTCAGGTACTCAGGCGACTCGTCAAAGATTGACTCCACTTCCGAAACATCAAGAGATCGACGCTGTTTCGCTGGAGCGTCGTTCGCCAGCGGCTTCAAGTCGGCGATCGGGTTGCGACCCAGCATTCGCCAGGCGACACCTCGGTTGAGCATGTTGGACAGCGTTCCGACCTGCTTGTTGATCGTCCGCGGCGACAGATCGCGATCCAGCTGCCATTCACGGAAACCCAGCACATACCGCTGATCGATTTGCTGGATCGATGTGACCTTGCAGTACGACTCAAACACTTCGATGTCGTGCTCATATTGTTCGGGATTCCGCACAGACTGATTCGCCCACGCCAGGAATTCTTTCTTCATATCGGCCCAAGCGACGTCATTGGCCGCCATTGCCGCTTCTGGTCGATCCGCTTCTTATCCGGACACTCGAGCAGTCGCTCTTGTGCGGCGATAGCAAGGAATCCGCAGTCAGCACACCTCTTCGCGTTTTCGTTCATCTAAGCCTCCCAACAAGCAATCGTCTTCGCGTCCTAAACAGTGTTCCTCCTAGTCTGGCCGCTGCCCCTGATCGACCGTGTACCAGTTTTGCCAGAACAAAGCGCCTCTTCTCTGCCCGCCGTCTGATTGGTTGCCTCAGCTCGCGGCTCCCTCTAGATGCATCAGGTAGAGTTTTGTTGCGGCTTGAAGTTGAACTTCTGGATCGATGGATATCCAGCGGACTTCTGTTGTTGCTCGGTCGGGTCGGTGTATCTCAATTTCACCGAGGCCCTCGATCAGGGCGACATCGCGATACAGGGTATGTCGATCAAAGGGCATAATCTCCTGGCACTGTTTGTGGATCACGTGTAATCGAACCCAGTCGCCGGCGCTCCGGATAATGGCTCGGACAATCGCCAATCTCACCGGCGTTACGCGGAACTTGCTTGCCAGGCTGCCGTCTTCTTTTGACTGGGGGCGTACAGTCTGTCGCATCTTTTTGCACGCCTCCGCGAAATCTCGGCGGACGGCGTCACCGTCGCGCGATGTTTCGCGGCAAACTTCGTCGTAGCTTCGCCCGCCATGAACTCCGTCCAAACCGAGCCGCAGGCGAACAACGTCCTGCTCATCGTCTGAGAGAAGCTCAAGCAACTTGCTGATTCGCTGTTTCGCCTCACGTATGCCCTCGTCGCGGGTGACGATAACGACGGGCGTGTTGTCATCCGTGAAGACGGAGTGCGAACAATCAGCGTCCTCGTCGCGGCTGAGTTGAGAAACCTGGTATGTCTTCACGTCACCACCACGCTTAGTGCGACCGCGTTTTTCGAATTCATGAAACAACTCAAGCTTTGCGGCGTTGTAAGCGTACTTGAGCCATGACTCGGACTCCCAATCTCCTTTGAACCTCGTCGCCGCCTTAACCAGCGCGACGTGCCCGATGGAAACGAACTCATCAAACTCCTCGGAATCGAACGCGAAACGGCGTGCAACTCGTTGCACCTGGGGCATGGCAAGTTCGATCGCTTCATCGCGACTCATTACTTCCTGAATCATGCGGCACCCCCTTTCACTTGCTCGGCGAGTTGCAAGAGTTTCTTCGCCGCCGTGGTCAGTTCGGCCGCCAGCTGCTCACCCAGCGGTTCCGGTTTGCTGCTGTCGAGATCGTAGTGACAGATCTCCACCCAGAACTCCTCATCGCTTGATAAGTCTGCGTCGAACTTGGTTTCCGTTGCGTGGTGGCTGATTTCGATCTTGCCATCGCTCAGGTCCATCAATTCACTCGCCAGTTGTCGCGGTGCGCCGCGAATCGCTGTGAGCCCCTCGAAGAGCTGCTCACAGAATTCAGTCCGCGGGTCCGGCAACTCGACCAGGCGTACGAACTTTCCCTCCGCATCGATCAGAGAAACTGGTAGGGGAGCCAGATGGGAGAACCGATCAAAATCGTCGGTGATCTCCTGCAATGTCCGTGGTGGCGGAATCTCTGGCCAATCAATAACGCGACTTTGCTCCAACATGATTCCATGTCGCTTGCTCGTTCAAACGAATCTCATCCGCGCTCGGCTTGCTCTGATGCAAGATGGCGCGGCGCGCACGTTCGCACCGTTGACGCTCCAACCGGAGATCGCGGCGGTGTTCGGCCACACCCTCCACCGCGGTTGCATAATGTGCGAGTGCGTTGTCTCGCTTCCGTGTGGCGGCGGCCTCGACCTTGTCCAATTCGGACAACTCCCGATCGACATCGATTTGCCTCGAGAGCAGCTCGCCGGCTTCGCCAGGCTCGAATTCCGGCACCGGTTCAACGGCTTGCCCGCTGGAGCCAACGCCGAAGTGTTCAAGCAATTTCCGCCCGTCTGTAACCAGTGACATGAGAACCTCCGTAAAAGTCACGACTTTTGTTACACGCGATTGCGAACGGCGTATCGCCAGTTCTTAACCGCGACTGCGATCCGGCCCTCGAGACTGACCCAAGTCGTCTTGTTCGTCGGGTCGTACCAAGTCTCACGGCGTCCCTGCGTGCCGAACCCCTTGAAGTAGGCTCGGACGACGGTCGCCGTATTGAGACGGGTAGGATTCCGCAAGCCAAACCAATCCGTAGGAGTCGACGAAGCGCGGAGCTCACTGTCAGGCACGACACGAACTTGACCGCGAAAGATGCCAACGTTCGCTGTCGTGTTGGCCACCTTCGGCTCGAGACCAGTTGAAGGATTCAACGGCGCGAACGTGCGAACGGCTTCATGGCGAATGCTGCCAGTAGGACAAAAGCACACGTTCAAAGAACCGCGAACGCGAGTGCTCGTCGCAACACCACCAATATCGGCGTACATATCTTCCATCGCTTCCCATTCAGCGTCGCTGGGGGCCGCACCACCTGTGCGGCTGTTATCATTCGCAGCGCTCCCGACATCAGGTCGGTTTGCGAACAAGGGATTCCCATCGAGAAGCGCTTCGTTCGCCGTAAAGCGGTCGATGACTGCCCGATTCTGGGTAACTTCCCACGCTTCACGTAGGCCGATCATTCCCTCGGAGAGCGCGCCGAGATCGTCGTTGGCGATCATGATAGGCGTCCAACCGAACTTGTTGCCGAACCGACGAATCGCGATGTAACTGAGGACTTCCTCAGACAGCCCGAGCTCCTTGAAACTCTCCGCGTCTTCGACCTCGTCGAGTTCCTCGACAACGCCTTTGTTGACCATCAAACTCGGTTTGAAATCAGACAGGCCGCCTGGCAACAAAGCGGAAATCTCCGAGTAGGCAAAATCATCATCAAGCCCAACGGTGTCGATGAGTTTGTTGGCCAAGCCCGATAAGATGTTCGGGAAATCGCCGGGCCGCGACACGGGTGCCCCCGCAGCTTGAACGTACTGGCGGTGTTCATTCTCAGAGTAGAACCCGTAGCGCTCGCTCCCGCCCATCTCCATCGCCGTTCGAGCGATCAACTCGCGATCACCGTAGATGTCGGCAGGCTGC
>JASMLW010000102.1 GCA_030748485.1 Pirellulaceae bacterium | reverse complement strand
AAGTATCGCTCGTCGACTACCACGTCACCTGCCTGAGCCGGACTAAGTCCTACGGCGTCGCCACGTTCGATCTTGAACCGCGCGGTCAAGACTCGTGTGAATTGGCTGTGCCCGCCGGTGTTGATCTGATCTACCTTGAGGTGGGAGGTGTTCCCCGCGCTTTGCCGCTGAAACTCAAGGAAACTCTCAGTGTCGCGCTGGGACCGGCCCAAACTCCCCAACGCATCACGCTCATCTTCCGCCACGACGGCGGTGAGCTGGAAGTTCCCTCGATTCGAGAGATCGCTGTCGGCCGGACGCTGTGGACCGTGCAGACACCGCGTTCACAAAGTTCCGCCGCGACCGGCTTGGCGATCGCAACGGCGCAGGCCACCGAGCACTCGGCGATCCGTCTGCAGTCCGTCGCCAAGCTCGTCGAGAGCAGCGCCACATTCATTGAGCAGAGTGTAAGTCAATACGACGTCGACGCCTGGTATTCGCCCTGGGTGAGGCGCTTGGCCGCGGCTCGCGCGGACTACGGACGACTTGCCAACGTCGAAGTAGCAGGCTCCGCCGTTACTCCGAATCGTTCGATTGATGTCGACCAACTCAATCAATCCCAAGCCGCGGTCGCTACGCAATTGAGAACTCAACGACTTCTCAATCAAGCCAACTCGGAAGCCTCGATCGCTGTGCTGCCAGGGGACGCTTGGCGGATGACGACATTGTCCAACCCGGTTACCACGCGGGCGTCGTTTGACGGCCAGCGGAGTTCGCTCAAGATGGTCTGGTTGGATCGACGACGCACGACCCGCAATGTCCGCCTCACTCTGGCAACGATCATAGCGGGACTGGCGATCAGCTTAATTGCGGCCGGATCCTATCGCTCAATCCCTCAGGTTCGGCAACGAACGCAGGGGTATCTCTTGGCGGGGTCGGGGTTGGTCTGGTGGTTGCTCTTGCCCAATGGATACCTGGGTTGGTTTCTTGTGGCGGCCGGTGTCGCCGTATTGATTCGCAGTCGCGAACGCGGCTAGAACACCGCGTCACCGCACGTGCTAGCAGCGACGATTCCGCGGACTCCTTACTGACCGCCGAAACGTCTTGGCGAATCTCGGAGCATTTGTTAGTTTACCGCCCCACGCTGATGTCACCTGTTTGATCGACAACAGACGTGCGAACTTAGCGGGTGATGGATCGCGACCAGAGGGGAAGGAGTCCAGAATGGGTGTCCATGGATCGGACGATGTCTGTGTTCATATTCGTTGGATGATTCGGCGTGACATGCCGGAAGTCCTCGACATCGAATCGGCCGCATTTGAATACCCCTGGTCGGAAGAGGATTTCATTCGCTGCCTGCGTCAGCGGAACTGCATCGGCATGGTTGCGGAATACGATGAGGGGGTCGTGGGGTTCATGATTTATGAGCTTCACAAGAACCGACTCCACGTGCTCAACTTTGCCGTGAATCCCGAATTCCGTCGTCGCGGTGTGGGCGATCAAATGATCCACAAGCTGATCAGCAAGCTGTCTCACCAGCGCCGCAATCGCATTTTGCTGGAAGTGCGTGAGACCAACCTCGCCGCGCAGTTGTTTTTCCGCGCGGCCGGCTTCCGCGCCATTTCCGTGCTGCGCGACTACTACGACGACACGGTCGAAGACGCTTACTTGATGGAGTTTCGTTACCGGCAGCCGGAGGAAGACGCCGTCGGGTCGAATCGCATTACAAGAATGGCCGGCTAGAGCGTTTTGAACGTCTCCGCTGTCTCAAGCGACCGTGATCGACGTCGCTGTCAGGTCGAGCAGATCGACCAACGCGATTGAATGGGGTGTGGCCCGATACAACGCACCGGGGTTGAGCACGAGTGTGGCGGCGACGTGATGCGTCTTGGCGACGTGGGTGTGACCGTAGCAAACCAGGTCGAACTCGCCACACTGTTGTGCGTGTCGAAACTTGGCGTTGTCATCGCCGTGCAGCAGAGCGATCGGCCGTTCGGCGAGCAACAGTTCGCCAAACCGGCGGTGGCAGACTCCCCCCGACTGTTCGATCGCCATCCGCAGCGATCGCTCATTGCGGTCGACGTTTCCAAACACGTAGTGAGTCGGCCAGGCGGCGAACAACGGCGGAATCTCGGGCGAACCGATGTCTCCGCAGTGCAGCACAGCGTCCGGTTCGAACTCCTCCAGCATGCGCACAGCTTGACGCGTATAATGCACGTGACCATGCGTGTCGCTGACGACAGCGATTATCATGGGACCTCCTCGGGTGTCACTCGCAACGAATGTCAGTGCCACGGTAGCGCACCCGTTTCCATTCGTCCAGTCGCCCCAGCGACAGCACCTGGAAAATCATTGGTGTCCATTCCCCACACGATCCTGGCGATCGCCTTCCTATCCGCTCTGGCGGGCTGCGCCATGACGCGAGTCGCTTGGCTGCTCTTGCGTCCTCCACTTTCACCGCTGCAGAATTTCCTGCACATCGCCGCTACTCTCCTGACGAGAATCCAATGGCGGGCCGAACTGCCGGCTTGGCCGGTGCCGGCTGGGCAGGGAGTCGTGATCATTTCGAATCATCGGAGCAGCGTGGACCCGTTTTTTCTGCAAGTTCTGACGCGCCGCGTCACACATTGGATGGTGGCTCGCGAGTACTTTGAGAACATAGCCTTCGGTTGGTTCTTGAGGGCGGTGGAGGCGATTCCGACGAATCGCGGCGGCATCGATACGGCGGCGACAAAACAGGCGATGCGATTCGCACAACAGGGCGATATCGTGGGCATGTTTCCTGAGGGACGCATCAACATGACCGACGACGTGTTGTTGCCAGGTCGACCGGGAGCCGCCATGGTCGCCCTTCGCGCCCAGGTGCCCATTCTGCCGTGCTACATCGAAGGGTCTCCCTACGACGCCGTGCCGTGGAGTCCGTTTTTCATGCGAGCCCGCGTGAAGATCCGCTTTGGCGCTCCGATTCATCTGTCCGCGGACGATCGCTCGGACGCGGTGAACGAACGCGACAGTGAAATCGCGAAACGGCTGATGGTCGACTGCTTGCGCGAGATCTGTCGGTTGGGTAGCCGCCCCGACTTCGAGCCGCGGTTGGCCGGACGCCGGTGGAAGCCGTCCCAGTAGTCCTGCCCGCCGGGCGGGACTTCGCGGTGAGGCCGCGGCAAGTGCAAGTTGCCATTCGCGCGGCTCTTTAGCAGAGGCACGAGTGGACCGCGCGGCGGCGCGTTTGCAGTCGTTCGGCGACGGTTAGCTCGGTGGGACCGGCGGCGAAAACGGTGAGCACTGGTTCGCCGCGCACGAGCCGTTGACCGCCAGCGGGCAGGTCTGCGATCCAGGTCAGTTTTCGATTTTGCTTTCGTCCACAGACGCCGCGGAGCCTCTCGTCTATTCGGCAAGGACGATCGGCGTAGACGACCGCTTTGCCGATCCGCTCCGGCGGTGAACGAAGCTGCAGCGAATCGACCTTGCCACGACATCCGGCGATGTGCAACTCGGCGATGCTGATTCCCAGCGCGCGTTCGAGCAACTCCATGTTCGCCGCATAGCGCGGATTGACTTCAAGCACGCACGGCCGCCGGTCGGCCATAACCCAATCCACGCTCCAGACGCCGCAGACGCCGATGTGAGTTGTGAGCCAGTCGCCCAGCCGTTGCAGTTCCCTCGTCACGGCGGGCGGAATGTCGACGGGGCCGACTCCACCAACGAATTGAAACGGTCGCGGCGCGCCCCAGCGGGGGCCGGAAAACTGACGACAGACGCCCAACAATTGCGAGTTGCCGGATTGGTCGGACACGTAGGCCGCCGAGAAAACGTCGCCGGGAACGAAACGTTGCCAGTAGCCGCGCCGCCAGGAACCTCGCCGCTCGCTTCGCAGCGACGCGGCGTCAACTCGGTCGATTCCCAAACCGGCGGCTGAGTCGAACGGTTTCCAAAGCCAGCGACGTGCGGACTTGGCGTCGAGGACGGTGCAATCGACTTGCGCGCGAGTCTCGGGAGTAGTGAATCCGGATGATGAGAGTTCGCCGAGCAGGGCGACGTGATCTCGCAATCGCCGATAAGCGGACGGCGACGGCCCGCAATGGCGCGACTCGAATTGCTCGATCAACTCGATCCGGTTCTCAACGCCACCCGCCGCCACCCAGGGCATCTTCCCCGCGGCGGCCAGTGGAGCGCTCCAGTCGGCTGAGTTGGGAAAGAGTTCGGTATTGGCGATGCGCTGCAAATCGGTATCGCCGAATCGGTCGATAGCCGTGACCGTGAAGCCGGCGGCGACGAAAGATTGAGCGAACGCCCGCGCGCTGATCCCGATCACGCAGATGTTCTCGTTCTTGGGCACGGCGATGGGTCAGTTGAGTTGAGGCGGACGCCTGGTGTGGGGATCTGGTGTGGGGGTTGAGTGTGGGGATATCGTCTCGCTTTGCACGTCAACACTCAAGTCGTCGTCGTCCGCCGTCCGCCAGCGACTCTCATCCTGACGCTCACCCGGTTGCATTTGGGCGGTCGTTTGCTAAGTTCACGGGATTACCAGGTATTGAGCGGACTCGCTCCTGACAACCATCGTGGGTCGCAGACCCGTAGCACGCATTCACGGAGTTAAACTGATGTCGATGTATATTGGCGAAGCCCTCGCCGGTGGTGGCGAAGAAATTGCTCACATTGATTTGTTGATTGGCAACAAGGATGGGCCCGTGGGCGTCGCTTTTGCGAACGCGCTGGCTCGTCAGAGCGCAGGCCACAACAACCTGTTGGCCGTGCTGACGCCCAATCTGGCAGTCAAGCCGTCGACCGTCATGATCACCAAAGTGACGATCAAGGGGATGACGCAGGCCGTGCAGATGTTCGGTCCGGCTCAGGCCGCCGTGGCCAATGCGGTTGCCGATGCGGTTGCCGAAGGGATCATTCCCAAAGATCAATGCGAAGACTTGGTCATTGTCTGCGGCGTATTCATCGGCCCAGGCGCGCAGTCGAACGAGAACATCTACAACTACAACTACGAAGCTACTAAGCAATCCATCGTGAACGCGATGGGCAACAAGCCTTCGGCCGACGACATGCTGGCTGGCAAGGCGGAAGCGGCTCATCCGTTCAAGGGATTCTAAGTCGCTCGCATCGTCGCTACGGCGATTCGTGAATTAACGATTACATTCGCGCCCACCTCCCCACGGCGGTGGGCGTGTTTTTTTTGCACAACGTTTCCCCTTTGAGCCAAAGATGTCCAAACCCAAAGTGCTCATTCAGCTCGATCCCGATCCGCACGCCAGCGTGTTTGACGCGCTGGTTGCGATCGACTCAGAGATCGACCACCTGCTGCAGTACGAACGCGTCGAGCCGACTGATGTGGAAGAGCTCGTTCACGGCGCGATGTTCACTCGCGGACCTCGGGACTTGCACCAGACGGCGATCTTTGTCGGCGGACGAGACGTCGCGGTCGGCGAGCTACTACTCTCGTCCGTCCGGTCGTGTTTCTTTGGACCGATGCGAGTTTCAATAATGCTGGACGCCAATGGCGCCAACACAACCGCCGCCGCAGCCATCGTCGCCGCCGGACGCCACGTCGATTTGTCGGCGGCGACCGTCGCCGTGCTGGCGGCTACGGGCCCCGTCGGCCAGCGGGCGGCGTTGTTGGCGGCTTCGGCGGGAGCCCGTGTTCGCGTCGGGTCGCGGAGCGGCGATCGCGCATCCGCCGCCTGCGGTGCGATCCAAACTCGCTGCCCAACCGCTCAACTAGAGCCGGTCGCGACGGCGGACGCGACGCAAGTGGCCAACGCTCTGGCCGACGCCGATGTCGTGATCGCCGCCGGCACGGTCGGCGTGGAACTCATTTCGGAAGAAGTGCGCCGTCACTGCCCAACGCTGAAGGTGGCAATCGACTTGAACGCCGTTCCGCCGGTTGGAATCGCAGGTGTGGAAGTGACGGCGTCGGCGGTGGAACAAGACGGCGTCATCTGCTACGGCGCGATCGGCGTAGGTGGCACAAAGATGAAGATCCACAAAGCGGCGATTCAAAAGCTGTTCACAGCCAACGACCTTGTTCTCGATGCGGAGCAAATCTACGATCTGGCGCGAGATCTGGAAGAATGACTCGCCACTAAGAAAGTCCTGCCCGCCGGGCGGAACCTCGCGAC
The DNA here is from genome assembly GCA_030748485.1 of Pirellulaceae bacterium. Taxonomy (GTDB): domain Bacteria; phylum Planctomycetota; class Planctomycetia; order Pirellulales; family Pirellulaceae; genus JASMLW01. The sequence continues at coordinate 14,663 of JASMLW010000102.1, read as the reverse complement.
GAAGTCGCGACAATCGACGTTCCACTAGGACGCAATGCGGCGATTTGGTAACCGCGCTGAGCACGAATCCGGTGGCTTCTTTTGGACCAACCACCATTCGACGGCCTCGGAAGGCGCCTCGGAAGGCCATCGTACAACAGAACGCTGGTCTCAGATTCGCCCAACCACATTTGGCGCAACGCCCCGAACGGTCCGTCAGTTCAGCGGACCGAAGAAGAGCACCATCAGCATGGTCAGTCCCATCAGGGCGATGCCAAACACCCACAAGATGAGATTCTTCCGAAGCCTCTTCCGCGCTCGCTCCTCGGGATCCGCGCGACGTAGTTCCACTTGATCGTCGCCTTCACCGACAGTCTTCACCGGATCTCGCAGGACAACGTAGCCCGCGTCCGTTGGCAACAGCACTTGTCCCTCGCCGGCGGTCTGCGCCGACTCGGGGCGGGACGGGTCGGGTAGAGCTACTTGCTCGCCTGGCCTGGCGTCCGCGCCCGGCGGCAACAGCGCGTCTACGTTGGCTGATATCTCTCCACCCATCGCACCTGGCGGAAGCAACGCGTCGACATTCCCTCCGGCTTCGCCGCGCGCGTCGGTCGACTCTTCGAAAGGAGATGCGTCCGGCCCGCTGGTCGGTACGGCTGGGACAGGTGACTCAGTTTTTTTCCCGACGGACGTCGGCTCGGAGCGGCTTTCCGAAACGGGCGCACTCTTCTTTGGAGTCGGCGGCAAGCTGTCAGTGGCCGGCTTGGTCGGCGACTCGGAGACGGAACTCGCAGGCGTCTCGGGCTGTTTCGGCGTTGGCGACGGCGTTGGCGACGGCGTTGAGGCGGGACGTGTTGAGGCGGGACGTGGTGAAGCCTTCTTGCGCTCCGTCTCGCCCGCCGGCGCGGCGGGGCCAGTGCTCGCTTTGCTCACCGGCTCAGCGCCCGGTGGAAATAACATCTGCTCGACAGACGCTGGTTCTGTCTCGGTGGGTGTGGAATCTGCCGGCGCTGGAGTAACCGGCGTTGGAGTGAGCGGCGCTGGGGCGACCGGCGCTGGAGTAACCAGAGTGACCGGTGCTGGGGTGACTGGGGTTGGAGTAACTGATGCGGGCGGTGTCGGAGGCGGGGGCGTCGAGACGGGGGCTACTGCGGGCGGAGTTGGCGGCGCACTGACGCTCGGTGGAGTTGGACCGGGTTGCTCGGCAGCCCCGATGGCGACAACCGTTTGGCAGTGAGGACAGGCCACTTGCGTCCCCTGCATCTGGGCAGTCACTTGGAAGATCCCATTGCATTGAGGGCAGCCCATCTGCATTTGCGGCGCAGCTGGCTGCGGCGCAGGAGTCGGTCCGGCGTGCAGGTGGTCAAACGAGGGCGCGGCGGCGCGAGTTCGGGGGGCTGGCTGCAGATCAGGAAACGGTGAATTCGAAGTCGGGGTCGCCGGGCCGGGGCCAACCGGTGGAAAGGACGGACCGCCGACTGGTGGCGGAGCCGAACTCTCAGGCGGAGCTAGATTCGGCAGCGCCACGACGCCATTGCAGTGGGGACAGCCAACCTGTTGGCCGCCCATCGACGGGTCGATTTGAAAAACGCCCTGACAGTGGGGGCATTGGAACTGCGCGTCGCTCATCCGTTGCTCATCTCGGTTTACTCAATAATTCGCGGAGAGGTGAATCATTATCGTAGCCCGGGTCGGGATCCCTCATCAACCTGCCGGAGCAGAGTAGCCGCCGGGAACAACGTCGCAGCCGCGCGCTGCGACTCTCTTTCACTTGGCCAGAGGCCGCAGATTCGTTACAGATCGTCCAATTGTCGCTGGCTGGCGCGGGCTTCGATTGTTGGAGGGGCGCGGTTCGCTCGGAGTGTCTCACAGGTGAGCTACGTGTTAACAGGCGGCCATGCCATTGCCAGGCGCTAAGCGGGCCAAACACGGAATCCAACACGAGGCAATTATGAACATCCTCCCACGTCTCGCCGCCGCCACGGCGGTCGCAATCGCACTCTTTGGCGCGGGGCGAGCGGCCGCCGAAGACCGGCGAGTGCCTCGGTACATCGTGCTGCGCGGAGTCGCTCCTGCGCCGCAGTCACCGACTTACGGTTACAACCCGGGCCGCGGGCAGCAGGTGTCGCGGCAAACCTACTCCTACGGTTGGTTCGGCGTGCCTCAACGCCGACATTGGAGCCGGCACTTCGGATACCATCGCGACTTCACACAGTGGTCGGCGAGGTAGGTTCGCCGGCTGAGGTTCTGCGACGCGGCGGCTAGTACCAGCCCGAGCCCGTCGCTTATCCTCGCCCGAGACCGAAGAAGAAGCTGAAGGTCTGCGTATCATCGGTGGATTCTTTCGCCAGCGGGAACGCAAAGTCCAAGGCGAGCGGCGCCGGTCCGAGCGCGGGAATGGCGATTCGCAAACCGGCTCCGACGGCGACGCGATAGTCTTCGCCGTGCAGCTGGATCTTCTCTTCCACCGTACCGAAGTCGGTGAAGATTACGCCCTTCATCATGTCGTCGGCCGTCAGTGGGAACATGTACTCGACAGAGCCGAGGAACCGCATCTCGCCGCCGACGATGACGCCCGTATTGACAGGCGAGGCGCCGCGGAAATCAAATCCCCGCAGTGTCGAGAATCCACCCGCGTAGTAGTTCTCGAAAATGGGCGTTTGCGAGCCGGTGACGCCGAATCGGAACATGTAGGTGAGCGTGTGTCGTCCCGATCCGTCAGGCCGTTCTCGCATCAGGAAGTGCTGCCGGTAATCGATCTCGGCCCGCGAGTAATCGTAAGTTCCCATCACTTGCTCGAAACTCATCTCGATCAAATGACCTTCCGTGGGAGCGAAAGGGACGTCCCGCGTGTCGTGAGCCAAAGTGAGCCCCAACCCGTAGATGTCGTTTGAGCCGACGACGGCGTTCAATTCGGGAACCGTGGCGACTCGAGGGTTGAGAATCTTGACGTTCTCGCCGCGGAGCGATGATCGCACCGACAGGTCGGGCGTCAACCGATGTCCGATCGCCACCCGTCCGCCCACGCGCTGTTCGTCCCAATCGAAGAACCGCCGATCGAAATACGAACCGCTCGTGCTCAGGCTCAGTTGAGTGTCGAGTAGATAGGGTTCGGTGAACTGCACCATGTACCGCTGGACTTGATCGCCCGGCAGAGCCTCCATGCGGAAGCCTTGGCCGGCTCCGCGGAAGGCAGTGCCGTTCATCACGTCATCGAAGCTTGTCGGCGGTCGCGTGATGTCGAAGTTGCGTTCGTCGACGACGATCTGCCCGGTGACGCCGGCGTCCGAATTGACGCCCACGCCAAACACGAATCTTCCTGTGCGAGTTTCTTCCACGTAGACGTCAAACGGGACTTCGCGAGTCGGTTCGCCGTAGACGGGATCGACCACGTCGTACGGGTTCGGTCCGATGTACCCATTGGGGCCGCTATCGAAAGGCGCGACGTTTGGCGCGCCGTTGGGAACTCCGTAGGGAACTCCATTTGGCGCTCCGCCAGGACCTTGGGCGATGCGCGCGCCGCTGGGCGGCATGCCCTGACGATAACTGTCCGATCCCGTGGGTGATCCGCCGGCCGCCCAATTCGAACCGGGCGCGTTCTGCCCGCGAACACTGCGGAATTCAGTGTCGTCGCTCGCCGGTCGCTGGACGGCTTCGCGCTGGTAGTTTGCCGGTTCCACCGAGCCGAAGTTGTTCGGTGAGGATTCGTTCGCCGAACTGCTTCGCCGTTCATAGGGATCCGAGTAGCGACGCCCGGTCGCCCGGTCGCCCGTTGCTCCCGCCCGACCGGACGGACGGCTGTCCGCCGGAAAGAGAGGTTCCAGCGATGTGTGGCTGCCGGGAGCCGTACAACCGCTCGCCAACAGCGCCAGGCACAACGCCCAGAGGAAGATATGTTTAACAGGCTGTTTCGTCATCTCGTTCCTTCGCAGACGAATGCCGATGATTGCAAAGTAGTCTAGGCCGATGGGTTGTCGTGTCGATTGCTATCTGCGCTGCGGTCCCTGACCACGGTATCGCGGGCGATTGGGAGCATCGCTCGCCAACGATTCCAGTTCGTTCAACTCGGGCGGACGAATCACGATCCGTGGCGCAACACCTTGAGCCGGATTGTTTTCGAACAGTTGGGCGAATCGCAAACGCCGCTCGCTGGCCCGCACCTCACGGATGTCGACAATGTCGCCAGGTTTCAATGAGATGCGGTTGAGCACGACGTTTTGCCGCGTGTGCGGGAACTCGCCGGCGATGTGAATGCGGATGTCACCGACGCGAAACTGATCTCCCTCGTCGATGTTGTAGGTCAAATCCAGTTGTCCCGGCTGCTCCAGGAAACGTGGGTCGGCTACCGCCTCGACGAAGATATGGCCTTGGCTGCCGTACAGATCTCGCAATGTGTTCAGGTCCGCTTCCATCTGAGATTGATTGAAGAACTGTCCCGACTTCAATTCGAGTTGCGAGAGCAGGGCGGTGCCGGCGAATCTCACGTTCCCGCTGACGTTGACATTGCGTACGACATATCGCGGACCTTCGTCGATCACAAAGATCAGATCCAGCCACCGACCCGATCGGTCAAACTGCAGCTCGCGGCCGATCCGCGCGTTGAAGTATCCCAAGTTTCGGTAGTAGGCCGTCAGTTTCTCGACGTCCTGGTTGATCTTGTCGCGATCGACTTTGCCGCGAAACAGGTACCACATGACGCCCGGCTTTGATTGGATCTGCGTCTTCAATCGCGAGTTGGAGGCGATCGCATTGCCGACGAATCGCACTGAGTTGATCCGCTCGACTGGACCTTCGCGGACCACGTAGACGATCCCGCGATCCTCGGGCCGGTCACCGGCGGCAATCTCAACCTGCGTTCGCGAGAAACCCTTGCCGCGATAGAAATCCTCGACCTTGCGGCGGCCTTCTTCGACGGCGAATTTGTTGATCGCGTCACCTTGCCGCAATCCACTCGTCTTCATCAGATGCTTGTCGCCAACGCCCCGGTTGCCGATGAATTTGACAAAACGTATTGTCGGCCGCTCGAAAACCTCAAAGGTTACGACCACTCCACCGGGCACGTTTTGACGGTACGTTTTCACGTCGCGGAACTTGCCGGTCCCGGCGAGGCGTCGGACATCGGCCTGCACCACTTCGCCGTCGTATTCGCGGTCGCGGCGAGTGTGCAGATGCTGAAAAATTGTCGCTTCGTCAATCGTCTCGTTACCTTTGACGACGACTTCGCGTATGAGTGGTTGAGGTCCGGTGGGGCCAAAGGCGGGACCACCCGCTTCGGCGACCCGGTCGCGAAATGTGGGGTCGGTCGGGAAGGACGGGTTAGGGCCCCCGGGACCCTGAGCTGAAACCAGCGCTGGCGTAAATAGAGGAAGGGCGAATAGAACGAACAGCAAACGCCCGCGGACGCTCCAATTGCGCATCATTTCAAGATTCCATTCTTGAGTGGCGAACGGCCGCGGAGGAAGTGAGATCCGCCTTCGATCGCAGTGCGAAAGGCCACCGCGTTCCAAAACCTGGATACGGGTCGCGTAGAAATACAAAAACGGCATCCGCTCGACAAGGCGGATTCCTCCCGCCGAGTCAAATTGGTGAATTCACGGCGTCTCGCGAATTCGGGACGCTCGGGCAACTTTCCACCAGTTGCACCTCGTTACGCGGCCACAACAGACCCGGTTCGGCCGATTCGGCTATTGCTCGCTAAATTCGACCCAGGCGCCGCCGATGAAACGCTCGTGCGGATAGTATTGATTCTTATACGCCATGTGCTTTGAGTCGGCGATGTAGAGGCCGAGATAGACCCACGTCTGACTCCACTGCTGACTCAACTCGATCTGCTTCAAGATCGAATACACGCCTAAGCTGTAGCGCTGCAATTGAGGTTCGAAGTAGCAGTAGACGGCCGACAGCGAGTCGTCGCCTTGATCGGCGATCGCCACCGCTGCTAGCTGGTCGCCCAGCCAATAGCGGATCTCAACTGACCGACAGCAGCCGTCCACCAGGAAGCGGGCGTAGTCATCGGCTGAATAGGCTCCCTCCCGGGTCGCCAGGCTGCGAAGCTGCTTGTGGCGATTGAACAGTTCGACGCGCCGTCGATCCACCTCCGGCTCGCCAATCTCGACGTGCAGATCACTTTCTCCACGGCGGAATACGCGCCGCTGGCTGCGCGTCGGTTGAAACGTCGACACGGGAACTCGAATCGGCTCGCAGGCGGAGCAGACCGGGCACTCGGTCTGATAGAGAAAGGCTCCCGAGCGGCGACCACCGACGGCGAGAAACGCATCGAACTGTTGGGGCGTCAAGCGGTCGATGGGCAGGTGGAGCGGAGTCCGCGCGATGCGATCATCCAGATAAGGACAATCGTGCAGGCTATCGGAGACGACGATCGATTGAAACGGATGCATTGGCTGCGGCGCGATCAGAATTCATCACTGGGCCCCGCATTATAGTTGTCGAATTGCTGATTACGTTCGGGCGTTTTGTCCTCAAAGCGAGTGAATTCTTTTCGCCACACGAGTTCGACATCGCCGACCGGCCCGTTTCGTTGCTTGGAGACAATGATCTCAGCCTGGCCGGCGAACTGAGCTTGCTCTTCACCGCGACGATAGTATTCCTCGCGGTGCACGAACATCACGACATCGGCGTCTTGCTCGATTGCCCCCGACTCTCGCAGATGGCTCAGTCGAGGCCGGTGGTCTTTACTGTCTTCCGCCTGTCGATTCAATTGGGCCAGACAGAGCACGGGGACATCCATTTCTCGAGCCAGCCCTTTGAGTCGGCGGGCGATGCGAGCCACTTGTTCCTGCCGCGGATCGTTAGGATTATCCGGTTCGATCAACTGCAGGTAGTCGATGATAATGATTCCGAGTCGCCCTTCGCGGCGGCGGATCCGACGCGCGGCGGCGGCGATTTCGGTCATCGTCCGGCTTGGCGAATCGTCGACAAACAACGGAGCCTGGCTGATTTGGCCGGCGATCTCGACCAGTCGGCGGCGATCGTCATTGGAGATCGTACCGTTGCGCAAGCGATGGCCGTTGACGCGAGCCGCGGAGCAGAGCATGCGGTCGGCCAGCTCGATCGACGACATCTCCAAGCTGACGAACAGCGCCGGCACGCGCTGAGCGACCGTGATGTTCTCGGCGATATTCATCGCCAACGCTGTTTTTCCCATACTCGGCCGAGCGGCCAGGATGACCAGTTCCGAGTTGTGCAGTCCGCCGCAAAGGTGGTCGAAGTCGGCGAATCCCGTGTCGACTCCACCCTGCGCGTGCTCGCCGCGCATCCGCGCGTCGATGCGGTCCATCGCTTCGTTGAGGATGTCGCGGATCGTGGAAACCGAACTGGTGCTGCGGGAATCGAGGATCGAGAAGATGCGTTGTTCGGCTTGGCCCAGCAATTGCTTGGCTTCAAACGATTCGTCGTAGGCTTCGCGAAGGATCTCGGTGGAGGCGTTGATCAAAGAGCGGAACGTCGACTTCTCGGCGACGATGTTCGCGTAGTAGACCGCGTGCGCCGCATGGGGAACCGATTTGGCGAGCTTCGCGAGGTAGGCCGCGCCGCCCACCAATTCAAAGTCGCCGGCCGACTTCAGCCTGTCGACGACCAAGGTGATGTCGATCTTTTGGCCGGCGTCGTGCATGCCCAATAGATGACCGAACAGCCGCCGGTTCGCGTCGTCGAAAAAGTCGTCCGGGCGCAACGTCATCGCCACGTCGTCGCACGCCTCAGGCAACACGAGGATACTGCCGAGCACTCCGGCTTCCGCTTCGGCGTCGAAGGGCGGGCGACGATCGAGCGAGACTTCGTCCGTCCGCTTCTGAGTACGCGGATCAATACGTCGGGACGTCGCCATGATTCCTCCTTGAAGAAACAGCTATCCAGCGCGGAGAAGAGGCCTACATGATATCGTTGGCGAGCAGCGTCGTCATCTGACTGCGGGCCAGCGTCCCAGGGTTGGTTTTCTGGACAGATGGCGATTGGGCCCGCTGGGCAATTCTTGTCGACAAGAACGAACTCGCCCCGGATCGCCGGACCGAAATCAGCTCAAGCGGCATTCGCCGGCCTAGTCGTCGGACGTCGTGGGCACGACCCAAACCTTGAGATCCGCCTGGATGTCTTGGTGCAAATGCACCTTGACCGTGTAGAGGCCGAGTTCCTTGAGGGGCCCTTCGAGTCGGATTTGATCCTCGGTCAACGTCACGCTGCTCTGTTTGAGAGCACCGATGATCTCGGCGGAGCCGACGCTGCCGTAGAGATGGCCGTCGTCGTTGGCGTTGGCCTCGATCGTGACGCTGACGTTCTTCTCCAACTCATTGGCAAGCGCCTGCAAACTGGACAGCCGTTCGTGCTCAATGTCCTGAAGCCGCGCCTTGTGCTTGTCGACCATCCGCTTGTGATGATCAGAAGCGAGCGTGGCGAGGCCCTGAGGCAGCAAGTAGTTGTTGGCGTAGCCCGCCTTGACCTCGACGAGGTCACCCTGTTTGCCGAGATGGTCGACCGACTGGATCAGCAGCAATTGGATTCCGCCGTTGGGTCCCTTGGGCAGTCGTTTGAATTTCCTGCGGATCTTTGTAGCCATGTCGCGCCTAATCTACTTGGTCGTGTTTGTCTTGGTCGTGTTTGTTTGGTCGAGATGCCAGCTAATTCGGCCGAGTTGTTCGGTATCGTTCAGCCCGTCTGATGTCACCTAAAAAGGAATCTCATCTGAAGGTGGGCTGCTGCTGCCGCCGCCACCGCCACCGCCACCGCCGCCAGCCTGTTCAGTGGCGACCGGCTGACTGTACTCCGACTCGTTGTACTGCCGTCCGCCGCCTTGACCGCCTCCTCCGCCGCCCCCGCCTCGACCGCCGAGCATCTGCATTCGCTCGCCGACGACGCGCAGTTTGGAGCGTTTTTGTCCGTCCGTCTCCCAAGTGTCCAGTTTCAGCCGGCCTTCAACCAGGATCGGCGAGCCCTTGGTGAGGTACTCGCTCGCCACTTCAGCCGTTCTACCCCAAAGGGTGACGTCGACAAACGTCGTTTCCTCAACCCATTCGCCGGACTGACTTTTTCGGCGATCATTGACGGCCAGGCCGACTTCGGTCACGGCTGTCCCGCCCTGGGTGTACTTCAATTCGATGTCACGGGTGACGTTTCCGACCAAGATGACGCGATTAAAACTCGCCATTCTTACACTCCCTGCGGGGCCGAGGTGAACAAACGTACGGTTTCCCGATTATTACCGTTGGTTAGCGAAAGGCAAGCCGCTCTATTCACTGCCGCTGTCGGGTTCCGCTCCACCGTCGTTGCTCTCGGCCGCCGCGGGGCTGTCGCCGGCCGCTTTCGGGCTGTCGCCGGCCGCTTTCGGGCTGTCCTCGGCCGCTGCCTTTGCCGGCGGCTCATCGGCGGCGACTTCGCTTTCCACAGGAGCAGCTTCGCCGCGGGCGTGCGCGACAAGCGGCTCAGCGAGCCGCGATTCCACTTTGATCACCAAGTTCCGCACGACGTTGGCGTTCAACTGACACTCGCGGTTGAAAGTGCCCAACTGGGCGCTGTCCATCTGGAAGTAGGTCAGCCAGTACGTGCCTTTGCGGTGATTGTTGATGGGGTAAGCCAGCTTCTGCTCGTTCCATAAACGACTCGCCAACACCTCACCGCCGCACTTTTCCACCATTTCCGGGATGGTGCCCGAAACGGCGTTCGCATCGCGCGCATAGCGATTTGAGTCGAGGATGAACATGCATTCGTAAACGTTGGTCGCCAAGGTGAGGTTCTCCGCTAACTGGCGTTGTAATGATTCATGCAGTATTCGATTCCGTGGGCGACCCAATCGGCCAGCCCATCGGCCGCTTTGCCAATGGCTTGATCCATCAAGGCTCGGTCATCGGGGGTGAATTTGCTGAGCACAAAACCGGCGACATCGCGTCCTTCGGGCGTCGGTCCGATGCCGATTCGCAGTCGGGGCACGGCCTCGCTGCTCAACCGACGAAGGATATCCCGCAGCCCTTTTTGCCCCCCAGCGGAACCCTGAACTCGGAATCGTAACCGAGCTAATTCGAGGTTGAAGTCGTCGCAGACGACGATCAGGTCCTCGAGTTCCAATTTGTAGAAGTCGCGCGCTGGCTGGACACAGTTACCGCTACAGTTCATGTAGGTGAGCGGTCCCAACAGGAGAACCTTCTCGCCACTGATCTGTGCTTCGACAATTTCTCCCTGAAACTTGGCCTTGGGAGTCCCCCCGTCGTGGCGACGGGCCAACTCCGCGATGACGTCAAACCCAACGTTGTGTCGTGTTTCCGTATATTTGCGGCCGGGATTTCCCAGGCCGACGATCATTTTCATGTTGACGGTGAGTCGGTTATCCCTCTTCCTCTTCCTCCGGTGAGCGGCCGATCACTTCGGGTTCGCCCGGAGCGGCCACCGCGTCGTCCTCTTCCTCTTCCGTCGCCTCAACACATTGGACGACCACCGCGTCCTCGACGCCGACGATCAATGCGCCCTCGGGCAACTCGAGGTCGTTGGTCGTGATGACGCCGTCGAGTTCGAGGGTGTTGATGTTGACCGAGATCTTGTCGGTGACCGACGACAGCGGACAGGAGAGCCGCAGTTGGTGCATCTGGTGTTCGACGACTCCGCCGACCTTCGAACCAGGCGCCTCCCCCCGCAATTCAAGAGTCACCGTCACTTCGAGCATTTCACCCTCAGTGACTCGCGCGAAGTCGACGTGCAGCACATCGATGCCGAACGCGTCCCACTGCACGACTTTGATAAAGGCCGTCTCGTCGACGGCGCCCGCCAAGTTCACCAAGCGGCTGCCATGTCGCACGGCGGCTGAGAATTCGTCAGCCGAAATGGATAGACTGACGTTCTCTTCACCGTGGCCGTACAACACCGCCGGAACTCGCCCTGCGCGGCGGTCGCGACGAGCGTTTCGGCTGCCGCGAGATTCACGTCTTTCCACGTTCAATACATCCGTCACGTCGCGCATCTCCAACGAACAGCGAGTGGAAAGGTCGCCGCTGGGCGCGGCCGTTAAGGCGAGCCGTTGAGCGAAGCCAATCCGGTGAATTCACCGCCACAGCCACTAGGGGTAGTCTGTGGCAAACCCGCAATTCTGGCAGATTCGGTTGCAAATTCAACCCCAACTAGCCCGCCAATCGGCCTTCCTCAAGCGGCTCGCCAATTCACGCCAGGCGAGTCCTGTCTTGTCGTCGCGCCACCCAGTCGTTAGCTTTTTCCCCATCGTCCCACTGGACGATCGATTGGTCGAAATGGAGCCGCGCGGGGTTGAGTCAGCCGTCTCCAGCACACACGAGCGAGCCATCGTATGGCCAAGAGCCGAAATCCGGCATTTGAGTACGTCGAGCCCATCGGGGCGCGGGTCCTCGTTCGCAAGGACGATCCCAAACGCGAAACGAAGGGGGGTATTGCACTCCCCGACCAGGCGGAAATCCCTACCATTACCGGCCGAATTGTCACCATTTCGGCTCTCGTCGAACACGATGACGACATGCCGCTGCGGCAATACGACAAAATTCTCTTCCACCCGAAAAACGCCATTCCGGTCGATTTTGAGCCGGACAATCAGCTGTTTGTCGTCCCGGTCGAAGACGTCGTCGCCGTGTTCCGTCGCGACGCGCCGCGGGAGGAGGAGCCGCAGGAGGAAGAGTAGCGCAGGCGATCCTGGCGCCACGACGCCGAAGCAGAGCCGCTACGCCAGAGCCATTACGCGGGAGCCGCTACAGAGCGTTGCCGTCCGAATCGAACATCTGGCTGATCGATTGATCGTGGTGGATGCGGCGAATGGCCTCCGCCAGCAGCGGAGCCACGCTCAGCCGTTCGAGCTTGTCGTTGTCGTACTCGGGGGAGAGCGGAATCGAATCGGTCACGACAACTCGTTTCACCGGCGCGGCCGCCAGGTTTTCTTTCGCCTTGCCGCAGAAGACCGCGTGCGTCGCCGCCAAGTAGATCTCGCGAGCTCCCGCCTCATGCACGGCTTGGGCGGCCCCACAAATGGACCCGGCCGTGCTGATCATGTCGTCGAACATCAGCGCGATGCGACCTTCGACCGGCCCGCCGATGATGTTCTCCTGCGTCGTGGCCTCCGCGCTCTCGCGACGCTTGTCGACGATCGCCAGTCGCCCGCCCAGCCGCCGCGTGTGGCCGACCGCCCGCTTGATCGACCCGGCGTCCGGACTGACCACGACCAGTTCTTCCGACGGGATCGCCAAGTCGGCGAAGTACTTGTTCAGCACGGGAGCCGCGTAGAGGTGGTCGACAGGAACGTCAAAGAATCCCTGAATCTGAGCCGCGTGCAGATCCATCGTCAGCACCCGGTCGGCGCCGGCTCGCGTGATCAGATTGGCGACCAGCTTGGCCGTGATCGGCACCCGCCCCTCATCTTTGCGGTCCTGCCGGGCGTAACCGAAGTAAGGGATGACCACCGTGATCCGCGACGCGCTGGCCCGTTTGCAGCTGTCGATCATGATCAACAGCTCCATCAGATTGTCGTTTACCGGCGGCGAGGTCGGCTGGACCAGGAACACGTCGTAACCCCGCACGTCCTCGTCGATCTTGCAGGAGATCTCCGTGTCCGGATAAACGCCCAACGAGATTCCGCCCAGGGAAAAGTTGAGGTACCGGCAAATGTCCTGCGACAAATCGGGGTTGGCTTGGCCGCTGAAAATCTTTAGTCCACGCATCTGGCCGCCTTAGTGAAGTTGGTTTACGTCGATCAGAACGCGCCTGGAGACGACGGCCGCCGGCTCGACATCTCCGCCTCGACCGCGGCCAATTCGTCAATCGTGTTGATGCTCAGCGATTCGCAGGGCCGCAACACGGGAAGGGCCCGCACGTCCTTATTCTCTCCGCTCAGGATCCCTGGGCAATCCGTCAGGTAGTACTCTTTTTGCCGGTTGTCATTTCGCAGCTCCCGCAGCGCGTGCACCAGCTCGACCGCATCGAAAACATACGTGCTCATGTTCACTTCACGAATCGCTCGCTGGTCGGCGGTCGCATCCTTCTCTTCGACAATCCCGACAAACTGATCGTTCCCGTCACGGACGATTCGACCCAACCCACTGGGATCTTCTTTTTCGAGTGTCCCCAGAATACACGCCGCCCCGCGCTCCTCGTATTCGTTGAACAAGTGCGACAACGAGGCCGACTGGATGAGGGGCGAGTCACCGGCGACGATCGCCACAGCGCCGCTCCACTCCGCCAACTGCGGCAGACAAACCTTGACGGCGTGGCCCGTTCCCAACTGCTCCGTCTGCTCGACAAACTCCAATCCGGCTCTGCCCGACAACTCCTCTTGCACCAGATCGGCCCGGTATCCGACCACCACAATCGCCCGGTCCACGTCGGCCGCTTCGAGCGCGTCGAGCACGTAGTGAATCATCGGTCGGCCGCAGACCGGGAACAGCACCTTGGGCAATTCGGATTCCATTCGAGTTCCCTTACCGGCAGCCAGCACGACCGCCTGTCGTCCACTCATGATCCCCTCCTTGAACAACGCTGCTCGGAAACGCCCGCCCGCATCTTCGCAGGATGGGCCCGAACACGCCACCGCCCAAGCCGGCTCCGGTTTGGTTGGATTCTGCTCTTCACAATCGACGCCTGCGGAGGCCCGCCGGGTCGCTCGGCGACGGCCGAGTTGGACGATGCGCGGGTTCGCGAGTTGCTCGCCGGGCTACAACCGCAACAGAGTGAGCTATGGCGAACGATTTCCTGGAAGATCGCTTTGCTTGACGCCCAGCGAACGGCCGCGCGAAACAACAGATGGCTCCAGCATTCCTCCGCAAGGATCACGAGGCTGGCTCGCCGGTTACCTCCGGCAACGAGTGCGCGCCGGGCGGTGCGTTGACACGTACTCCGCGGCGGTCCTACAATCACCGGTTTTCCCCAATCCGTTGGGGCCGCCCTATCTTTACTGTCCCGCTTCCGGACATCCAAGCCTCGAAGGAGCCTCCGTTGGTGCAAGAGGCAATCGCCAAAGCCGACACGCTGATTGAAGCGCTGGGCTGGATCCGCCAATTCCGCGGCAAGATCACTGTCATCAAGTTGGGTGGCAGCGTGATGGAGGATATCGACGCGCTCCGCCACATATTGCTCGATATCGTCTTCATGGAAACCGTCGGGATGCGGCCCGTCGTCGTCCACGGCGGTGGAGCCGCGATCAGCCGGGCGCTGTCCGAAGCGGGGATTGAGTCGCACTTCGTGCAGGGCCGCCGGTACACCGATGACGCCGCGCTGGAAGTCGTCGAACGAGTGCTCGCCGGCGACGTCAATCGCCATATCACCGAGCTGATCGAGAATCTGGGCGGGCGGGCGATGAACTTGTCCTTCGCCTCGACCAATGTACTGTTCGGCGAGCGGCTCACGCTCGCATCGGAAGCGGGACCCGTCGACCTGGGACACGTCGGCAAGGTCACTCGCGTCGACCGCTCGGTGGTCGAGAATCTCTGTTACGCCGGCCAGGTGCCGGTGATCCCGTCGATGTGTGTCGACGGCGAGGGGCGAAAACTGAACGTGAACGCCGACACCGCGGCGACCGCGGTCGCTCAGGCGCTGTCGGCCGAGAAACTTGTTTTCCTCAGCGATGTCCCCGGCGTCCTGGCCGACAAAGACGATCCGGACTCGTTGATCACGTCGCTGAATCGGTCCCGCGTCGACGAATTGGTCGCCGCCGGCGTGATCGAAACGGGCATGAT
>JASMLW010000101.1 GCA_030748485.1 Pirellulaceae bacterium | reverse complement strand
CGCCGTCGTGACATTGGGGCGGACGATGATGGGCGACACCTCGTCGGCTCGCGCGTTCAAGACAGTGAGAGCGGCCAGCAGGCAGACGGTTTCTCGCAACGTCATGGAAGCCTCCGTTTGGGAGCGAGCCAAGGGGCGGTTCGTAAGCAGGATATCGGAGACAGCGCGGCGATGCACCCGGCGGCGAGAATCCTTTTTGTCTTCACCGATGGAGTGCTGCTACAATGTTCGCACTCCGCCGATCGGGTGGTTCATTTGGTATCCGTTTTGGAGATCCCCCATGCACATGATGATCCGTCTCACTCTCCTCTTGTCGTTGGCGATCGTCGTCGTTGCTGGGAACTTGGGCAGATGCCAAGCCGAGGATTGGCCCACTTGGAGGCATGATGCGGCGCGGAGTGGAGCGACGTCCGAGCGCCTTCCGCGGAACCTTCGACTGCAATGGCGGCGCGACTTAGCTCGGCTGGCTCCGGCTTGGCCCGAAGATCCACGTTTGCAATTCGACGCCAGCCACGCGCCCGTCGTCGCCGGGCAAACAATGTTTGTGGCTTCGTCGGTCGACGATTCGGTCGCCGCTTACGACTTGAACACGGGTGAGTTGAAGTGGCGCTTCGGAGCAGGTGGTCCTGTCCGCTTTGCTCCGCTGGTGCACGACACCGGAGTCATCTTCGGGGCCGACGACGGCGTGGTCTACTGCCTGGACGCGGCGTCCGGCGAGATTCGTTGGAAGCACAACACGGCTCCGCGGGCCCGGAAGGTCATCGGCAACGAACGACTCATTTCTGTTTGGCCAATTCGTGGAGGGCCGATGCTGGTCGCAGGGAAACTGCTCTTCACGATCGGCGTCTGGCCTTTTGAAGGGACCTTCCTGGTCGGGCTCGATCCAGCGACCGGCAAGGAAGTAGCTCCTCTTCCCAACGCGCCCGTGGGACCTGTCGTGCTCGACGATCGAACTCCACAGGGCTACCTGGCGGCTTCGGCGAAACAGTTGTTCATCCCCTGCGGGCGCTCGGTGGCGACCGCCTTTGACCGCGACACCGGCGCGCTGCTGAGCTATTCCTACAGCACGAGTTCTCACACCAACTACCACGTCGCCACCGCCGGTCAATGGCTGCTGCACGGAGCCGTCTTGTTCGACACGCAGAGCAAGGCCGCGTTGCCTCGCATCGGCCACGAACCAGTTGCGGCGAAAGAGGCGGTCTACGCGGCCGTCAACGACACGATTGTCGCTTACGATTTGGTGAAGCCGAAAGTCGTCGTCAGCCGCGATCGCCGCGGTAAGGAAGTCAAGAAAACGGTCCTCGTCCAAAAGTGGGCGAAGAAAGTGACCGACGCGAAGCTGAAGCCGACGGCGAAACAGCCCGCCAAGGTGTTGATCAAAGCGGGCGATCGGTTGTATGGGAACGTCGAGGGGACGCTGTTTGCTTTTGAAACGAACGCGGCGGACGACGAGCCTCAGGTCAGCTGGACCGCGGCGATCGAAGGAACTCCAAAATCGATGGTGGCGGCCAACGGAAAACTGCTGGCCGTTACCGCCGAGGGGTCAATCTACTGTTTCGGAGAAGGACCAGGGGACGCGCGCGAGTTCAAACTTGCGGCCGCCAAACCGCCCGCCGCCGACGCCGCCAGCGAACTGGCGGCGCGTATTCTGAAGTCGTCCAACGTTGGCAACGGGTACTGCCTGGTGTGGGGGCTACAGGACGGCCGCCTGGCCGAGGAACTCGTGCGGCAATCCGATGTCAATGTCATCGCGGTCGATTCGCGCAGCGATGTTGTGCAGCGAGTTCGGCGGCGACTGGAGCAGACTGGCCTGTACGGACGGCGGCTCCACGTTCTCGAAGGTGACATTTCCAAGCTCGACTTGCCGCCGTACTTCGCCAATCTGATCGTCAGTGAACTTGCCGGGCGAACGGCCGAAGAGCTGATCGGCGCCACGCCGGCCCTCTACCGCACACTGCGTCCCTACGGTGGGTTGGCTATGTTGCCGACGAGCGACGAGCGGCACAAGGCGTTGAGCGGCGCGATCGGAGCCGCCCAACTTGCCCAGGCAAAAGTGTCGCGGGACCGCGAACTGACGTTGGTGCGGCGCGTCGGCGCGCTGCCCGGTTCGGCCGATTGGACTCACGAGTACGGCGATCCGACGAACTCTCTCATGTCGCGCGACCAACTGGTCAAAGCTCCGCTCGGCGTGCTGTGGTTCGGCGGTCCGGCGTCCGACGGCAGCCTGTTCTACAACCGACACTTTTGGGGTCCTAGCCTGACCGTGATCGAGGGCCGCATGTTTGTGCAAGGCCCCGACAAGATGACGGCCGTCGATGTCTACACGGGACGGATCCTCTGGCAGACGCCGGTGAAGGGCAACCAGAATTACAACGCGGGGCGACGGGGGAACGATTTTGAGAACCAGATCGCCGGCTACCACTTCTTGGCCGTCCGCGATGGTATCTACCTGGTGAACGGGCGCGACTTGATACGATTAGATCCGGCGACGGGGAAAGAGCTGTCGCGATTCCAGCCACCGCAAAAGAAAGGAGCCTGGGGACGCATTCGAGTGCAGGGCGACCTGTTGCTCGGCTCCGTATTCACCGAACGCGAAGGGCTCGGCAAACTCCCCACGCATCTGGTTGCGCTCAATCGACAAACGGGTGAAGTCGTTTGGCAACAAAACGCGAACTTGAGTTTTCCTCACGTGGCGATCAGTCGCGACAAGGTCTATTGCTTTGACGGCGCGATCGAGGATCTCTACCGCGATTGGAAGCGGAAGGGCCGCATTCCCAAAGCGGCCGACATCCGTTTGCTCAAGGCGTACGATCTGAAGACCGGCAAGCCGCTCTGGGAGCGGAGTTCGGAGATGGTCGTGACGTGGCTCGGCTTCTCGCAGGATCACGACGTTTTGGTCACTTCCAATCGCGACGGCATGACGGCCTGGAGCGGCAAGGCGGGAGACGAACTCTGGAAGAAGAAGAGCACGGGGCAGGGCTTCAAGGGACACCCGGAGAATCTCTGGGACCGAGTGATTCTGTGGAAGGATCGGATCATCGATCAGCGCGGCCCCGGGCTCGCCTACAACATTCTCACCGGCGAGTCCACTCAACGATTGCACCCTGTGACGAAGGAGCCAATCGACTGGGAGTTCACCAAGGCGGGGCATCACTGCAACTACGCCATCGCCAATCCGCACATGCTGACGTTTCGCGCCGCCTCCGCCGGTTTTTGCGACATCGACAGCGGCAACACGGCTCACTTGGAAGGGTATCGATCGGGCTGCCGGAACAGCCTGATCCCGGCCAACGGCGTCCTCAATTCTCCCAACTTCGCCCACGGTTGCGTCTGCGGATACTCGTTGTTTACGTCTTTGGCGTTGATCCACGTGCCGGACAACGAGGTGTGGAGTTACAACGCGTTGAAAGCGAGCAAGAAGTCGGTGGAGCGACTGGGCATCAACTTTGGCGCGCCGGGCGACCGGGTTTCTCCGACGGGCACGCTGTGGTTGGACTACCCCAACGTCGGCGGCTCGTCACCGGACGCGAACGTCAAGCTGACCGGCAAGAAGCCCACCTATTTCCGCGAGCATTCGGCGTTTGTCGCCGGTGAGGATATGAGTTGGGTGGCGGCCTCCGGCTTCCGCGGCGCGGCGACGCTGGCGATCCGCACCAACCAAGCCGCTGACAAGAAGCCGCGCGGCTATCGCGTTCGGCTGCACTTCGCCGAACCCGACGCGGCCGAGCCAGGGGCGCGGACGTTCGATGTCTCCGTCCAAGGAGCCGTCGTGCTGGAGAACTTTGACGTCGCGCGCGAGTCCACGGGAGCCGATCGGGCCGTCGTCCGGGAGTTCTCGACGAACGACAAGGATGGGCTCATTACAATTGTCTTGAGCGCCAGGACGGGTGTTCCCGTGATTAGCGGAGTGGAAGTATTGGCGAGTGAGGGCGACTGAGCTCCCCTCGCAGCAGCAAACCGAGCTACAGCAAACCTCGCAGCAGCAAACTGAGCAACAGCAGGACCGATTCTCGATTTTGCGGAGAACTGGAAGATGAGAAGATCTGCGCAATTGTCCGCCTTGGTCTTGGTGGCCGCACTGCAGGCCGGCGCCCTTCATGCGAGATTGCCGTACAAGACAATCATTGACAAATTGGACGCCAAGACCGAACGCGAGAAGCACTTCCAGAAGGAAGTCAAGAAGTCGAAGTGCAACTCCTGCCACGAAAAGAAGAAGAAAAAAGTCCTCATTGGAATCGGTAAGGAACTAGAGGCGGCGTTGGGCGGGAAGGACTTTAAGTACGAAAAGGCTCTGTTCGCCAAAGTAGACGGCAAATACTCCGACAAGGCGATCGCCCTGGTCCGCAAAGCCATCAACAAGAAGCCGGAGAAAAAGTAGAGTTCAATCTCCGCCGCGCCCTTGCCGGCTTGGCGCGTCTCCGCCGCGAAACCCCGCTCGGACCGACACGATGATGAAAGCCATTCTGGCGGAAGCGGCGACTACGCGCGATTGGATCGTCGACCTCCGCCGTCGCCTGCACCGGATCCCGGAACTCGGCTACCAGGAGACCAAGACGAGTCAACTGGTGCGCGACACGCTGGACCAGTTAGAGGTTTCGTACACCCACCCGCATGCCGAAACCGGTGTGCTCGCGCAGTTGGGCGACGGCGACGGTCCCTGCGTCGCTCTGCGGGCCGACATGGACGCCTTGCCGATCGAGGAAGAGGCGGACATTGAATTTCGCAGTGAGCACCAGGGTCGGATGCACGCCTGCGGGCACGATTGCCACACGGCCATGTTGCTCGGCGCCGTCAGGCTGTTGAAGCAGCGGGAGTCGGAAATCCGCGGCTCGGTCAAGTTCATTTTCCAGCCGGCGGAAGAGGGGGGCGCGGGGGGACGCCGCATGCGCGATGAGGGCGCTCTGAAAGAGCCCGACGTCGCACGCGTCTTTGGATTGCACGTTTGGCCGCAGCTGGACGTCGGGTCGTTCGGGTCTCGGACTGGCGTGTTCTTGGCGGCTTCGAGCTTTCTCCAGATGAACGTCCGCGGCCGCGGCGGACACGCCGCCATGCCTCACCTGGCGATCGATCCCGTCAGCGCCGCCGCCAAGATCGTGACCGAACTGCAGACGATCGTCTCTCGCGAACTCGATCCGCTCAACTCGGGCGTGGTCAGCATGACGAGCATTCACGGTGGCGAGGCGAGCAACGTGATTCCGGAAGAGGTCAGGTTGCGCGGTACGGTGCGAGCTTTGTCAATGGAGCGATTGGTCTACATCCAGCAGCGAGTCACCGAGATCGCCGCCACCGTGGGATCCGCTCACCGCTGTCAGGTCGACACCGAATTTCCGGGCAACGACTACCCGCCGACCGTGAATGACGAGGAATGCTGGACGATCGCCCGCGGTCTCGCCGAACAGTTGGTTGGAGGCGGCCGCGTCACGGAGCTCGAACCCGTCATGGGCGGCGAAGATTTCGCGTTCTACGCAGAGGAGGTTCCCGGTTGTTTTGTGGCGCTCGGCGTGCGAAACGAATCGCAAGGCGCGACCTACAGCGTGCACCATCCCAAGTTCAAGGTGGACGAAGACGCGCTGCCGCTCGGCTCGGCGCTGCACGTCGCCTTCGCCTTGCAGTCGCTCGACGATTTGGCGCAGCGGTGAATCCCCGTCGCGACCGTTACTTCTCAATCTCGCAATTGGGCAATGCCTTCGTGAGTCGTTGCAGCCCGTCCTCCGATATTCGCGTCATGGTGATATTGAGAGTCTGCAGTTGAGTCATCGTCGACAGCTGTTCGATCGCGGCGTCGGAGACGTGCGTGCGGGAGATATCGAGTGAGGTGAGCGCGGGCAACTGAACGATCGTACTTACCGCCGCGTCGGTGATCGCCGTTTGGCCCAGGTGGAGCGTTTCGAGATGCTCGAGCTTCCGCAAATACGCGACGCCGTCATCGTTCGCCGGATGGGCGTCGAGATAGAGGTACCGCAACTGGGAGAGTCGCCCCACCAGCTTCATGTCCTCAACGCTGACGCCTGTCTTGTAGGTCGCCTTGATGTCGATCAGTCCTTCGCCGACGACACCGTACGAGAACGAGTTGCCCGGTGCGTAGATTCTCAGAAACGTCACCGTTCGATAGAGGTCGACGCCCAATCGTTCTCGCAGCCAGGCGGGGCCTCCTTCGTCGAACATGGAAGGGAGCGGATCAGCTTCCATGTCGAACGGATTGGAGTAGAGCATGTTGAAATGGTTTTCGCCTTGAGATTCGATCAGAGCCGCCAGCGCCTGCTCCTCCTGTCTCACACGATGGACATTTCTCAACAAGAAACCGGCGCCTACACTCGCCACCGCCACGAACAACAAGAAAGCCCGCAGCCCAAATCGCAGCATCCAACGTCGCTTCTTTTGTGGAGTCGCCTCGGCAGTCATCTGCTCACCTCCCATTCGCGCTCGCGCGGAGGATCGGGCGATGCGCGGTTGATTGCGGGTCGGCGAATCGAACGCGTTGGCCAAAACGCGCAAGCGACAGCGTCTCTATCGGAGCCGCTCGATGCAGTTGCCGCTAGCGCT
>JASMLW010000100.1 GCA_030748485.1 Pirellulaceae bacterium | reverse complement strand
GCCACGCGAGAATGGGAGGCGATGCGCGGGGCGACGCGAGTGTGGAACGCGATGGCGCGGGGTAACGCGGGAATGGAGCGTTGGTTGCAGCTGGAACGCCTGGTTCACCCGTGCTCAAGCACGGGCCTATGGCCGCCTGCGGCGGATGGGGGCGTAAACGCCCCTGGTCGTCATTCCCTTCGCCTAGCGGTGCACTTCACATCGAGGAAGCGTTTCCTTGAGTCTCGCCGCGCCTTCGTCCGACACCTTCGAACCGTGAAGAAACACGGTCTTGAGGGAAGAGATCTTAGCCAAATGATCGACGCCCGCGTCGGAGACGGAAGTCTTGGACAACCATAAGACCCGCAGATTCGCGAGCGATTCGAGGTGGATCAACATAGCGTCCGACGTGGGAGTGTGGTCCAAGCCAAGCGTGTGGAGGTTGGTCAGCTGACCCAGGCTCGACAGGGATTCCTCGTCGACTGCGACGTTCTTGAGAGACAGATAATCGAGTGATTCAAGCATCTTGAGATCACCGAGACCGGGACCGGCCACGTCCGTGCCCTCGAGATAGAGTCGCGTCAAGCTCTTGCACGGATGCAGATGCTTCAGCGCGGCGTCCGTGATGCTGGTGCCGTTCAGCCACAGAGTTCGCAGCTTGACCAATCGCTCGAGTTGTTTGGCGTCGGTGTCGTCGAAATCAGTCGAATCGAGCCCCAGGTATTCGAGCGATGGCAGACGGCCGACGACGTCCATGCCTTCGTTGGCCAGCGACAAACCTTCCAGCGAGAGATAGCGAAGATGTCGCAGCGTCTTTAGTTCTCGGAGAGCGGCTCCGCTAATTCGAGTGTTTCCCAAGTACAGGTATTCGAGATCGGTGAGTTGCTTAATCACCTCCATCGCCTTGTTGCCGACCGCGGCGTTTTCCAGCGACAGCCAAGTGATCTTCTTGAGCCGCAACAGCAGTTTAAGATCGTCGCCTCCCGTCCAAGTCGAATTCAAACTGACGCGGCTCACCGGGCCGTTCGGCGTCGACCGCAATTGAACTTCGCCGCCCAATCTCTCGATCTCACCGATAGCCCGCTCCCGCATCTTTTCGTCGCGCCATGTCAGAATCTGTTCGGCTTCCCGGACCACGCGCATCGACTCGGCGGTCAGCAACTCCAGCAATGCTCGGTGAGCGGAAGCGGCGACGCGTTCGTTCTGCGACGCGACGAATTCACACAGGACGACAAACGCGCGGTGAGACGCTTCGCGGCTGTCCCCGCTGGCCGCCTCGACCAGCGCCGGCACGGCGAGCTCGCCAGACAATCGCAATCCGCGAACGGCCCGATTGCGAACTGCGAACTTGGGATGATCGAGGTCGACTCGCCATTGCTCGATTTGAGCAGCTTTTTGAGCAGCTTTCAGGGCGGCCTCGTCGTCCTGTGCGCAAACGGTGGTCGCCGTCGCCACTAGCAGGCAACACAGGCTGACCATCGAAAGCTTCTTCCAACGTGACATTTGCTGCGTTTCTGGTTTGGGTTCCGCGGGCGATTTCGCCAAAGTGCTGGTGGAGGTTGGTGGAGCGGTTGTCGGTCGAGAAAGAGTAGTTCGCTGCGGGAGTCGCTGATTCAGACCTCTTGTAGGATAGCCCATCGGACTCGGGTCCTCCAATGACTGTCGAGGTGTCGGTCGTCAGGTTGATCGGTTGATTTGCCGTCAAAAACGGTAAAGATGGACCTCTTTGACACGTTGCGGACCTCGCCAGGTGGAGTGCGGACGCGCGCTGGTCCGTTCACCGCCACAGGTTAGAGCGATGACGACGACACGACGGGCCGCGCTGGGATTCATTTTATGAAGATCGTTGAAATCAACACCCATCAACTGCTGGGCGGGACCGTTGATGGCGGTTGGCCGGCCGGGCACGAACCCGAAGATGATCTACATACGCTCGTTGAAGTAGTCGGCGAAGATGGGTTTGTCGGCGTCGGCAGCGTATTCACAAATTCAGCGTTAACGCGAGCGGGCATCGAGACGCTGCGGCCGTTGTGGCAAAACGAATCGGCGATTGAGCCCGAGCGAGTCACGGAGAGACTGCGGCAGAGTAGTTTCTGGCAGGGCCGCGGCGGAACGCTCGAGCATGTCATTTCGGGAATCGACATCGCGTTGTGGGACTTGTTCGGCAAAGTTTGCCAACAACCGGTCTCGCGGCTGCTTGGCGGAAACTACCGCCAGCGCATCAAGCCGTACGGCTCGATGCTGTTCGATGAACCCGAACCGCTGCGGGAGCGATTGCAGGCGACCGTCGCCGGCGGCTTTCGCGCGATCAAGCTCGGCTGGCGGCCGTTCGGCCGTCGCGGCGATTACGCCTACGACGAGTTGCTGGTGCGGACGGCTCGCGACACGGTTGGACCGGACGTCGAGTTGTTGGTCGACGCCGGCGGCAGCGAAGAGTTCTGGCCGCACGGATACAAATGGGCGCTGCGCACTTCGCAAATGCTGGCCGACTACGACATCGGATGGTTCGAAGAGGCCTTGCCGCCCGACGACATCGAAGGCTTCATCCGCCTCCGCAACGCCTCACCGACGCCGATAGCCGGCGGCGAAGTTCTCACCCGCCGGCAGAGTTTCCTACCGTGGATCGAGCGCGGCGCATTCGATATCGTACAACCCGACGCCACAAAGTGCGGCGGGATTACCGAGGCGCGACGCATCGCCTGGATGGCCTACGACCACAACATCCAGTTTGTCAGTCACGGATGGAATACGGCGATTGGGCTGGCCGCCGATCTGCACTTGGCTGCGGCCATTCCAGTGGCTCGCTACGTTGAGTACTTGACGCCGGCGCCGTACATCGAGGAAATCGTGACAACTCCCTTTCAACTGGACGACGAAGGAATGCTCGCGATTCCCGACCAACCCGGCCTCGGAGTCGAGTTGGATCGCGATGCGTTGCGACGCTTCGCCCAAACCTAGTCGGCCATGTGTGAGGTATCGAAATGGACACGATTCGAGTCGGCGTCATTGGGTTGGGTGCGAATACACGACTGCGCCATGTGCCCGGGCTACGCGAATGCGACGGCGTCGAGATCACGGGTGTCTGCAATCGCAGCGGGGAGTCAACGGAGCGCGCCGCGGCCGAGTTTGGTATTCCCAAAAGGTATCACAGCTGGCGGGAACTCGTCGACGATGACGATATCGACGCCGTGGTCGTCGGCACGTGGCCCTATCTTCATTGCGAAATCACGTGCGCTGCGCTCGACGCCGGCAAACATGTGATGACCGAAGCTCGCATGGCGCGAAACGTAAGCGAAGCTCGCCAAATGCTCGCCGCCAGCGAACGCTATCCGAACCTCGTCACGCAGATCGTTCCCAGTCCCCTCGGCCTGCACGCGCACCAAGTCGTGGTCGAGAAACTGCAGGAAGGTTTCATTGGCGAATTGCGCGAGGTCGTCGTGCTGGCAACCAGCCCGGCTCTGATCGATCCCGCCGCGCCGATCCACTGGCGCCAGGATGCCGAACTCAGCGGTCTCAACATGTTGGCGCTCGGCATTCTCCACGAAACACTCACCCGTTGGACGCCCCAGCCTTGTCGCGTCCATGCGCAAACGCACACGTTTGTCGAGCGGCGGACGGATCCCGCAACGGGTGAGCCGAGGCTGGTCGGCACGCCCGATTCAGTCCATGTGCTCACCGAAATCGCTGGCGGCGGCCGCGGCGTCTATCACCTCAGCGGCGTGATGCACCATGGGCCCGGCCCGCAAATACACATCTACGGGACGGCCGGAACGATGCGAGTTGCATTCGGTGAGCGCGACGAGTTGTGGATGGGAACGAGCAACCAAGAGCGTCTCGAACTCGTTGAGATACCTGCCGAGAAAGCTGGTGGTTGGCGCGTCGAAAGAGACTTTGTCGAAGCGATTCGCGGCGAGCGCGCGATTCAGTTCACCGACTTCGCCAGCGGCGTCGACTACATGCAGTTCACCGCGGCCGTCGCGCGCCGCGCGGCGGACGGCCGCGCGGTCGAACTAGCCAACGTCTAGTTTTGGAAGCGTGGAAACGAAAGCGAGTCAGTCCCAGAAGCAGTCGCGTGATTCAGCGCCGGTTTGTTGCAGATGGAACACCCATTGTCGCGACTTCGTCGCGAAGTCCTGCCCGGCAGCAGGACCTATTGCTGTGGCAGATGGAACACTACCCCCAGACGGCTGACGAAAGATTGCCGAAGGCGATTTGACGGCGATCTTCGGCGGCGATGGGTTCGGTGGTGAGAACAACTCCGTAGGCGTCGCGCGTCGGGTCGATCCAGATCATTGTGCCGGTCGCGCCCCAGTGTCCGTACGCCGCGGCCGGCAAGAGTTCGCCGAAGCCGCGGGGATGGCCGGGCCAGTTGAGTTGCCAGCCCAGTCCCCAAGGGGTCGCGCGAGCGGTGGCGGATGGAATCCCCGCCATGCGGCCTAGCTGGTTCGTGGTCATGGCCCGCAGAGTCGAGGGGCTAACGACGCCGTCGCCGCCTGCGTGGATCCCCAACAAATGTCTCGCCAGTTTGCCCCAATCGGCGGCGGTCGACAGCAACCCACCCCACGGCGCGCCCAACTCTCGCCAATAGTCGCTGTTCCAGCCCCAATCGTCGGCTCCCTCTTGGCCTTCGACTTGCGAGGCGGTGAGGCGAGCCGAATGGTCGCTCGACCGCCACGCCGCGGGGATTCCCAGCGCGGTGTCGCGCATGCCGAGCGGTGCGAAAATCTGCTGCTGCAACAGGTCGGGCACGGCGACCTCGGCAACGCTCTCCATCACCGTCGCCAGCGTCAGCAGTCCCATGCTCTGGTAGTGCACGCGAGTTCCCGGTTCGAAGTGCAGCTCCACATCATTCACGTGGCGCATGAACTCGGCGAGCGGCGCGTGCGCCTGACGAAGCGCCACGTTGTTCGGCAACATGTCGGGCAACCCCGACGTGTGGGTGAGCAGATGGATCAGGCGGACATCTTCCTTTCCGCCGCCACGAAACTCGGGCAGATATCGCTGCACGCGGTGATCGAGTTGAAGTCGTCCTTGCTCGACCAGCATCATGGCGGCGGTCGCGACGAGCGGTTTCGTAGGTGAAGCGATCAAGAAGATGCTATCGGCGGTGACGCTCGCCCCGTCTGTCGCGGACAGCGTCCCCGCCGCGAACGACGCCGACTCGCCGTCGCCCCGACCCGTTTCCGCGGCGATCGACCGACAGCCTTCATCCGCCCACCGCTGGAGCAAGCCCCACAAGACGTCGATACGTTTTGTTGCCGCCATGATTGCCATCCACTTGGGTCAGAGGACCCCGTACTTCTTGTACGCATCGGCGGCTTTCATACCAGCTCGGATCGCGTCCCGTGTGATGTTCTCGTCGTGGACTTTGTTCCACGCCCGATCGATTGCCTGGTGTTCAATTTCTTGTGGGACGACAACGACGCCGTCGACGTCGGCGAAGACCAAATCACCCGGGCTGAAGGAGACTTCATCAATCTCGACCCGCACATCGATATCGATGACTCGCTGCCGATCCTGGCTGTCGTAAATGCAGCCGCCGCGGGCGAAGCAGGGAAACTCCATCGTCTTCATTTGTTGGATATCGCGGACCGCCCCATCGGCGATGACTCCGACACAGCCGGTGTTGCGAGCCGCTGTCGACAGCAACTCGCCCCAAATCCCCGACCTCAGCGACCCGCCCGCGGCGGCGATCATCACGTCGTCCGGTTGGCAACTATCGACGGCGGCCAGTTCCAGCTCGTACGGATTGGGATCGGTGTGATACATGTCGGCCCACAAAGTTGTTTTGCAGCGGCCGACGAGCAGGCCCGTGGTGGTCTGGGGGAGCAGCGCCGCGCGGGGCGACTGATGTTTGTAGCCCAGGCTGTCCAGCGCATCGCAGACGACGGCCGCGTACAGCGACTCACGCATCATGGCGAGAGTGACGGTTTCCGATTTCTTAGCCATGGCGGTTCATTTTCTTCGCGTTCACTTTCACCAAATGCGGCGGGGAGCGACAATGCGGCGCGGCTATCATCGAGCTTGCTCAATGCTGGCCGCGGCAAGTTTGCACGTCCCGAAGAAACCAACATGGAGCGCGAGCTAAACGGCCGCTCGCGGGGCTCCATCGTATCGGAAAAGGAATAGCCATGCGCGTCGCGATCGCCGCACTCCTGCACGAATCGAACACATTCATCGCCGAGCCGACCTCGCTCGAACATTTTCGGCAAAGCGTGCTGTGCGTGGGTGAGGATGTCCGCGCGGCGATGGCCGACACGCACCACGAGGTGGGCGGTTTCTTTTCAGTGCTCGACCAGGCGGAGGGTGTGGAAGTCGTGCCTCTGATCGCCGCTCGCGCCGTGCCGTACGGAACGGTGCGGGCCGCAGCGATGTCCGCCATTATGGCGATGTTGTTCGAACAGCTGGAGAACGCTGGACCGCTGGACGGAATTCTGGCCGCGCCGCACGGAGCGACGGTTAGCGAAGCCTATCCCGACGCCGATGGATACTGGTTGACCGAGTTGCGGTCGCGCGTCGGCGAACTGCCGATCGTCGCGACGCTCGACGCCCACGCAAATCTGTCGCCGGCGATGGTCGATGCTTGCGATGCGATTGTCGCCTACCGCAGCAACCCTCATCTCGACCAGCGGGCGCGGGGACAAGAAGCGGCTCAACTGCTGCTGCGAACGTTGCGAGGTGAGATTCAACCGGTGACGCGCGCCGCCTTTCCGCCGCTGGCGATCAACATTGAACGCCAACTGACCAGCGATCCTCATCTCGTTCCGCTGTACCAGCTGGCCGATCGCCAATTGAGCGAGCCGAAACTCTTGAGCAACAGCATCCTACTCGGTTTCCCCTACGCGGACGTCGAGGAAATGGGCAGCGCCGTGTTGGCGGTCGCGGACGGCGATGCGGCGGTGGCCGAGCAGAGCTGCGCCGAATTGGCGGACTACTTGTGGAGTCACCGCGAGCAGTTTGACGGCCAATTGATCGACATCCCCGACGCCGTCGACTCGGCCTACTCGCAAGAGGGTCCGGTCTGCTTGTTGGACATGGGTGACAACGTCGGCGGCGGATCCCCGGCGGACAGCACGTTTCTCGCTGCGGAATTGTCAAGACGCGCGCAGGGCCCGGCGTTCGTCTGCCTGTTCGACCCCGAATCGCAACGGGAGGCCCGCCGGGCGGGGGTCGGAGCGAGATTGCAATTGACGATGGGAGGCAAGACCGATGAGCTGCACGGCGCGCCGCTGGTGGAGCAGGTCGAAGTGGTGGGGCTATTCGATGGGAAATTTGTGGAGACGGAGCCTCGGCACGGCGGGTTCACTCAGTGTGATCAAGGCCCGACCGCCGTCGTCCGCGACGACCGCGGACTGACCGTCATGCTCTCGTCGCAGCGGATGCCGCCCTTCAGCATCAAACAGCTGACGACATTCGATGTCGACCCGGCCGCCTTCCAGGTGCTTGTCGCCAAAGGCGTCAACGCTCCGGTGGCTGCGTACGCACCGGTCTGCAAGCAACTGATCCGCGTCAACACACCGGGCTGCACGACGGCCGACATGACGACGCTGCCATTCGAGCGCCGCCGCCGACCGCTGTTTCCATTCGAGCGGGAATAGCCGACTGAGACCGACCTACTTCTTCGGCCCGAAGAAGCCGTTTTCCGATGCGATCAGCTGCTCGTATTCGGCAACTCGTTTCTCGTCGGACAGCTGCGGCAAATTGGCCGCCAGCGCGACATTCTCGAGCGCTCGAATCAACCGCTGGCACTTGGCCCAACGCTTGTCGAAGTCGAGACGTTTGGCCGAAATCTGCTGGAGTTCGGCGGACAGCTCCTCGAACCGTTTGTAACGCGCGTGCGACTCGATCGCCTTGATGATCGTATCGCCTTCGTCCGCCACCAGCGCGATCGACTCGGGATGCCAGCGATTGTTCAGTTGCGGCCAACGGAACAGCAACGACTCATTGATCTGTTTCGTGATCGAGCCGTATTCACGATTGAGCTTGCCCTGTGTCGACTCGACGGCCTTCTTTTGCTTCATCAAATCGTCCGCCAGTTTCTTCGCTTCCTTTCCGCGCTCGCTCTCCTTCAACTCAAGCTGAACGGAGAGTCCGTCGAGCACGGCTTTGTCGACCGGGTGCGCCAGCGCGAACAACTCGTCGTACGAAGTATTGACTGTCAGCAACGGCTTTGGCTCAGCAGCGACCGGTTGCTCGACCGAGTCGTCCGCGGCCTTCTCCGCGGCGTCGTCTTTTTTAGCGTCGTCTTTCTTAGCGTCGTCTTTTTTACCGTCGCCTTTTTTGGCGGGTTTCTTGGCGGTCGTGGCACTAAAAGCGCGGAGAAATGTGTCCGATGTTTTGATCGACACGTCGATGGATCCGGAGGTCAACAGCGCGTAGGCGTGAGCCTCGGCGAACGAAGTGCGGCCGTCTCCGTCGTAGTCACAGGAGTCGATCGGCTGGCCCGTGCGAGTCTTTCCTTGCAGGGCCGCCCAAAAGTAACTGCTGTACTCCTGGTAGTTCGCTTCGTTGATGTCCGGCGTACAGCCCGCGGCGACGCGGTTGTGCACCGTGGCGAAGAAACCGCAGCGTTGAGGCTGGGCGGCTCCCGATTTGGGGTCACCTCCTTCGAACGTCAGGTTGGCGAACCCACCCGCGTAGCACTGCACCATGACCGTCACGACCGGCACCTCGGACGGCACTTTGTCCAGCAGCGCGGTGAAGTCCTTCATCGAGATGCGTTGGTTCCGCCAGAGGTAGAGCACTGTGTTCTGCGGTTGCTTCCGATCGGGCCCTCGCCCTCCGTGCGCCGTGGCGTAAATGAAGAGCCGATCGCCGGCCTTCAACTTGGCCCCTACTTCTTCAAACCACTTCTTCAAGTTGTCGTGGCTGGAAACACCTTGAACGTTTTCGATCTGGTGAGTTCGGTACTGGTATTTCAAATACTTTGTTTGGCGAAAAACGCGAGCCAACAACTCGACGTGCCGCGGAATCTTGAATTCGGGGTCCATGTACTGAATGTCGGGACCAGCATGGTTGCCGTCACTAAACAGAATGTGGTGAGGCGCGCCTTCGCCGTATTCCTGACCCAACAGCCGCTGGAACAACTGAACGTTCTTCTCCAGCGAGATCTGATTGCCGCGCGGGGAATAGCCGCCACCCACGGTGAGGAAGTGATCGCTCGCCAAAGCAGATTGATGCAGCAACGCCAACAGGGCGGCCGCCAGCGTGTAGACGATCGCATTCTTCATCAAAAACTCCTCAAGTGGAAGGGCGTTTGCCCAAATGCAAAATGGTTTGAAGATATGGGCCCGCTGCAGGCTAACCGCGCGCGGTGATCCCGGTCAAGCGATTGGCGGAGAAATCGCACCCGCCATCGACCCGGTGCGTCAATTGTAGCGATTGCAACGGTGGCTGGGCGGCGGGTGTCCGTTCCTCAAAAACGCCCGCAATCGCACGTCTACATCGAGAATCGTATTACAAATCCGGGATGGTAGACTGACGACGGGATGACTCTTTTCCAACGGTTCGCAGCACGTGCGCATTGGCGTCCTTTCCGACACCCATGACCAGCTCCGGCGAACGCAATTCGCCGTAGAGCGCTTAGTCTCCGCAGGCGCTGAGGTGTTGGTTCATTGCGGCGACATCGTCGGACCCGATGTACTCGCCACCTGCGCGGTCAAGCCACTCTACTTCGCATTCGGCAATCACGATTCCGACATGGTTCACATCTTGCAAGAGGCGGCCACAAGTCTGGGGGCGCACTGTCTGGAGTGGGGCGGTCAATTCGAAATCGGCGAGAAGCGGATCGCGGTCGCCCACGGTCACCGGTCGATGGATTTCAGGCCACTGATGGAATCGGAGCCTCACTACCTGCTGACCGGCCACACCCATCTACGCTGTGACTGGCTCGACCTCAGAACGCGGCGGATCAATCCGGGCTCATTGCACGAGGCGGAGAAGTTCAGCGTCGCGCTGCTCGATGTCGCGGAGGACGAGCTGAGGTTCCTGGACATTCCCGCTGACGCGGGTGCTTGACGGGAACGTTCAAGCGCGATCCCACGGAAAGGCGATTACCTGATCGATGTTCGCGGCTCCCGCCAGCACCATCAACAATCGGTCGACGCCGAGCGCCACACCGACAGAAGGCGGCAGACCCGCTTCCATGGCCGCCACCAGTTGACTCTCCGCCGGTAAGGGCGGCTTGTGGTCGCCCGCGCGCTGTTGATTCACGGCACAGTTTCTGGAGGCCAGAGCTACCGGGTCCAGCAACTCGTGATAGCCGTTGGCCACCTCGACGCCATCCAGGTAGAGCTCGAAACGCTCGGCGACTCGAACGCCCGTAGCGGAATCGATGCGGACCTGGGCCAGCGCGCATTGAGACGCCGGGTAGTCGTAGACGACGACCTGCCCTAACTCTCGCAAACGCGGCTCGACAACCTCAACCATGAACAGGTCGATCCAATCGTCGACATCGTCGCCGAGCGACTCGGGGATGACGAGACTCAGCCGCTGCGCCGCCTCGCGCCAGACGTCGACGGCGTCGCGGTGTGGGTCGACGCCGGCAAACGATTGGAATGCGACTGCGAACGAGATGCGCTGTGGACGCTCGCGACCCGTCACGTGCTCGATGAGGTCGCAGAGCAGATCGACGCCGTCCTTCATCCGATCACCCACTCGATACCACTCGAGCATTGTGAACTCGGGGTTGTGAAGCGCCCCCCGCTCACCACTGCGAAAGGCGCGCGCGATCTGGTAGATCCGCTGCTCGCCGGCGGCCAGCAGCCGCTTCATCGCAAACTCGGGCGACGTCTGCAGCCAACGAACTTCTCGATTCCCCGACGGATCCAAACAATCGACGCTCACCGGATCGATGTGCCTGTCGACGACCGTATCGCGAGATAACAACGGCGTCTCGACTTCTATGAACTCGCGGTCGTCAAAGAACTGCCGCAAACAGCGCAGCAGGCCGGCCCGGCGGCGGAGCATTTCCGGAGTTGTCGTCGGCCGAAACCGCTGAGAATCGTCTTCGCGTGACATGCTCAGCCTCGTGCGCGACAGTTCGGATCCGGGATGGCGCGGCCTGGCGACCTCGAGCGCGCTGCCGTCAACGCTGTTGCCGTCAACGCTGTTGCCGCGCGCTCGTTTACTGCTGCGCGTTAGTTACTGACGCGTTCGACGTATTCTCCGGTCCGGGTGTCGATCTTGATGACATTGCCGGGCTTGATGAAGGCCGGCACGGTGAAGTCGGCTCCCGTCTCGACGCGCGCCGGTTTGGTGACGTTCGTCGCCGTGTCGCCTTTGGCTCCCGGTTCGCAATCCTCCACCGCCAGCTCGACGTGATTGGGGGGCGTCATCGAGATCGGATTGCCGTTGTAAAGCATCATCGTGACATCCATCCCGTCCTTCAGATACTTCCAGGCGTCGTCGACCTGCTCCGACGACAGTTCGTATTGGTCGTACGTCTGTTTGTCCATGAACACAAAGGCGTCCGCTTGACGGTAAAGGTACTGCCCGCTGATCTCCTCGACGTCGGCCGACTCGAGCGAATCACCGCCCTTGTACGTGCGGTCGATCACACCCCCGCGGATGAGGTTTCGCAATTTGCATTTGTAAAGAGCGTTTCCCTTGCCCGGTTTAACAAAGTTCATCTCGATCATCAGGTAGGGTTCGCCGTCGAGCTGAACTTTTAAACCCTTGCGAAATTCGCTCGTCTTGTACGTCGCCACGATTCTTCTTCCTACCGGTTTCCCGCGTCAATTGGATGCCGTTATCCTTACGAACATGGCTATTGTAGCGAGTTCCCATCAGAGTGTCCCGACCACTTCCGGCGACTGGCGCGCCCACATGCGCGAGGCGATTCGCGATCCGGTCGAGCTCTGTCGGAGACTGCAATTGCCTCCAATTCCCAACACCGCGAACGGGGCTGCCGCGGAGTTTTCGGTGTTCGCACCGCTCCAGTTCGTCGCCAAGATGACGCCGGGTGATGCGGCGGATCCGCTCCTGCGGCAGGTGATGCCGACGAGCGACGAAGTGCGGCGTGTGGCTGGGTTCGTCCGCGACCCGCTGGCGGAGGATTCGGCGGCGCTCACCCCCGGGCTGCTCAAAAAATACGCCGGTCGAGCCCTGCTGATCGTCACCGGAGCCTGCGCCGTTCATTGCCGCTACTGTTTTCGACGCCATTTCTCCTACCACGATAAGCAGCCCGGAGCCGCCGTCTGGGACGCGGCGCTCGAGTGCATCGACGCCGATGAGTCGATTGAGGAAGTGCTGTTGTCCGGTGGCGATCCATTGACGTTGATTGACGAAACGCTCAACGCATTGCTGGATCGCCTGGCTTCAATTCGACATGTGCGCAGGCTGCGAATCCACACGCGATTGCCGATCGTCATTCCGGAGCGAGTGACGAAACAGCTGGTGCAAGTCCTCAGACGACCTCGGCGGACCGTCGTGATGGTAGTGCACGCCAACCATCCCCGCGAACTCGACGCGCCCGTGAAAGACGCGCTCGGCAAGTTGGCCGACGGCGGCGTCACCATGCTGAATCAGTCAGTTCTGTTGCGCGGCGTCAACGACGACGTCGACGTGCTCGAACAACTCTCCCAACTGCTCGTCGACAATCGCGTCATGCCGTATTACTTGCACCAGTTGGATCGAGTGGCCGGGACGGCGCACTTCGAAACGGAGGAACAGCTGGGAGTCGAATTGATCAGAATGCTGCGCGGTCGCCTGCCCGGATACGCCGTCCCGCGATTTGTCCGTGAAATACCGGGCGAGGCGAGTAAGCGCGTGCTGGCGTGAAGGACTTGGCCGCGCGAGATATGTATGTTGCATCGTTAATCATCAGTCATTCGCCCGCAGACATCCCATTCACACGTTGACCGCGCGATGGACGAGTTTCTATTCGGATTGGCGGTAGCGACGCTGCTCTTCACCACAGTCGTGTTTCTGACCTTTTGGAACGCGAACCGGCGGATGCCGCGGATTCGCGACATGGACCTGCCGCCAGACGACTGGCCGGCTCCGACAGTCTCGATCATTGTCGCCGCTCGCAACGAAGAGCGTCATGTGGAAGATGCTGTCAACACGTTGTTGGAGATAGACTATCCGGCGGTCGATTTGTTGGTTGTCGACGATCGGTCCACCGATTCGACAGGGGCAATTCTCGATCGCTTGTCCGCCCGCGATGAGCGCGTCAACGTCGTCCACATCGCCGAATTGCCCGCTGGTTGGCTGGGGAAGAACCACGCGTTGCAGTTCGGCTCCGAACGGGCCGCGGGCGAGTACCTGTTGTTCACGGACGCGGACATCATGTTCGAGTCGAGCATGCTGAGGCGGTCGGTGTTCTACGCTCAGTCCGAGGGGATCGACCACTTGACGGCCGCGCCCGACACGCGCGTGCCCGGCTTCTTCCTCAATTCATTTGTCGCCACGTTCACGATCTTCTTTTCAGCCTATTTTCGACCGTGGAAGGCGAGCGACCCGCGCAGCAAGTGTTTCGTCGGGATCGGCGCTTTCAATCTGGTGCGCCGCGACGTCTACGAGGCAATCGACGGCCATCGGCCGATCGCCATGCGGCCCGACGACGACGTCAAACTCGGCAAGCTGATCAAGATGAACGGCTACCGCCAGCAATTCGTGCTCGGACTCGACACGCTGACCGTTCCCTGGTACGGCTCGATCGGCGAGTTGATCGTGGGGCTCGAAAAGAACGCGTTCGCGGCGACCGACTACCGGCTGTCCCTGGTGATCTTCGGCACTTCGGTGATGTTGATCGCCAACGTCTGGCCCTTCCTCGGGGTCTTCGCCACGGGCGGCTGGACGCGGTGGCTAAACCTGACGACGTCCCTGATCTTGATTAGCTGTTGCTGGAATTCGGCGCGAAATCTGAAACAATCGGGGCTGTGCGGTCTGGGATTCCCAGTGGCCGTGCTGATGTTCATCTACATTCAATGGCGTTCGACACTACTCGTACTCACGCGGCGAGGAATTCGGTGGCGCGACACGTTTTACCCAATCGATGAGTTGCGAGCGAATCGCATCTAGGTCGCCGCCCGTCGTCTCGACTCACACGATAAGCACCCAGGAGCACTTCATGACATTCCGCGCCTACGGCCTGCCGACGATCCTGTTGCTGATTGCGCTGCACACTCCCGCGTTCGCCGCCGGTTGGAGCGCCGGCGTCAGCAAGGTCAACATCACTCCGCCCAAATTCATCTGGATGTCCGGATATGGAGGCCGCAATCACCCGGCCGAAGGCAAATTGACGGACCTGTGGGCCAAGACGCTCGTGCTGAAGGACAGCCGAGGCAAGCAGGGTGTTGTCATCACGCTCGACCTGGTCGGCGTCGATCGCGACTTCTCTCAGAAAGTCTGCGCGGCGATCGTTGCGAAGCACGGCGTCAAACGAGCGGACATTGCGATTTGCACATCGCACACGCACACCGGACCCGTCGTCGGTGGAAATCTCAAACCTCTCCACTATTTGACGATCGACGCGAGTCAGCAGAAGTTGGTCGACGAATACACAGTTTGGCTTTCCGAACAGATCGCTGTTGGCGTGAAGGAGGCGTTTGAGTCGATTGCTCCCGCCGAGATTGCCTGGGGCAGCGGCGAGGCGACATTCGCCGTGAACCGCCGCAACAACCGCGAGCCCGATGTCCCCAAGTTGCGCGCGGACAATCAACTGAAAGGGCCGTTCGATCACGACGTCCCCGTGCTGGCCGTCCGCTCCGGGAAGAAACTCCGAGCCGTGTTGTTTGGCTACGCCTGCCATGCGACCGTGTTGAGTTTTTACCAATGGTCCGGCGACTACCCGGGATTCGCTCAGATCGAAGTCGAGAAGGCTCACCCCGGCTGCGTCGCGCTGTTCTGGGCGGGTTGCGGAGCCGACCAGAATCCCCTGCCCCGGCGGAAAGTCGAACTGGCTCAACAGTACGGCGGCCGCTTGGCGAAGGCTGTCGACCGCGTCCTGGCCGGCGACATGGCGGCGGTCGCGGCCGAATTGAAAACGGGTTACGTCGAAATCCCGCTCGCCCTCGACAAATTGCCGACTCGCGAACAGATTGAGAAAGACTCCGAATCGACGAATAAGTGGGTCAAAGCGCGGGCCGAGATGTTTCTCGAACAGATCGACGCCGGCGCGCCGCTCGCCCAGACCTATCCATACCCCATCGGCGTGTGGAAAGTCGGCGCCGATGTGAAGTTCGTCACGCTCGGCGGTGAAGTCGTTGTCGATTTCGCCGTTCGGACGAAGCGCGAGTTGGGCGGCGTCAAAACCTGGGTCGCCGGCTACTCCCACGATGTGATGGCCTACATTCCCTCACGCCGAGTGCTGCTCGAAGGCGGCTACGAGGGCGCCGGCGCGATGGTCTACTACGGCTTGCCAACCAAATGGGCGATCACCGTCGAGGACGACATCATGAAAGCAATCCATCGACTCAGTAAGTAGATCGACCAAGTAGATCGACTCGTCAAGCAGATCGCGCGGCCACTATTACCCGCCACTTTTACCCGCCACTTTACCGGCGGCGGCTATGACCCTCGGAGCTCGACTGCAGCTCGCGCAGCCACTTGCCGATCATCGCCTTGGTTTCATCGTCCTGCGACATGTTCTGAAACATCTTCAGTTGACGTTCCAACTGCGGTCGCAAAGCGGGGCCGCGGTCGTTGGGCGTGCGCGGCCGCGCCTGCGGTGGTCGGCTCGGCGGTCGAGGGGCGGCCGGGGAAAGACCCGGACGGCGTATGCTCGGGCGAATCGACGGTCGGCTCGGTGCGCGTTGCGGCGACGTAGATGGGCGGATCGCGCCGGGCAGACGAGGCCGAGCTGTTTGACCAGTTGCCATCGGGCGTTTCACGAATCCCTCACCCCGCAGACGCTCGTAAAGATGAAACGCGTCCGGGTGACGCGCGTGCAGCTCGTCCAGGTTGGCGGCGGAATAGATCAGAGACGACACGCCGCCGTCTTTACTTTCCGCGATCATCAGCGAGACGCCATGGGCGTCTTCGGTCAACTTGATCGACCGGCGGCCGTCCTGCACGTTGACTCGCCGGCGACCATTGACGACCGAACTTTGGATGCTGGCCTGGGGAGACAGCGCGCGGATTGCAATGCGGGGAGCCGATTGCGTCTCGTCGAGTTGCAGCTGGCGGATTTCGATGCGGGGCTGAGCGGACGATTCGCCTGACGATTGCTTCTGCAACCGCAGCTGAATTGCTCGCCTGACGGGGCCGTCTTCCTGTCCAGAGCGCTGCGGCTGCTGAGTCTGCTGCAACTG
Source organism: Pirellulaceae bacterium (assembly GCA_030748485.1). Classification (GTDB taxonomy): domain Bacteria; phylum Planctomycetota; class Planctomycetia; order Pirellulales; family Pirellulaceae; genus JASMLW01. The sequence continues at coordinate 16,280 of JASMLW010000100.1, read as the reverse complement.
TTGCTGCAGTTGCCGCCGCAGTTGCTCGGCAATGTCGCTGGCCGAGCCTTCGATGCGCAAGCCGTATGTCGATTTCCGGGACTTCTCCAACCGAGGTCTGGCCGGCGGCTGCCCCTGCTTCGACGCGGCGGGTTTCTTTGTCGCGGGTTTCTTTGTGGCGGGCTTCCTCTTTTTCGCCGGCTGCTCTCGTTTGGGTCGGTCCTTCTTCTTCGGTCGGTCCTTCTTCTTCGTTTCGCCTTTCTTCTTCGCCGGCTCGCTCTTCTTGGGCGCTGACTTCTTATTGGCGTCGGCTTTTTTCTTGGCTGCGGCCTTTTTCTGTTTTGCCTTTTCGGCCGACTTGTCGCGCGCCGATTTCTCCTTCTCACTGTCGTCGACCTTCTCTTCCTGACGTTTCGCGTTCTCGCCCTTATCGCCCTTCTTCTTGTCGGCGTTCAGCGTCCCGATAGCGAACAGGAGAAGACAACAGGCGACCGCGATGGACTGGTGGAGAGTTTTCATGGGGATCTCAAAATTGGAGGAACTGATCGGTCCTGGCTGGCGGAGCCGGTCGCCAAGACTCCATGATAATTGCCGTCAAGATGGTCCGAACGCGAAAGTGGCAGTGCCACACACAAAACGAGCTACCGCTCGGTCGTCCTTCGTCCGCTCCCGTTGGTCGCTGGAATCCAACCACGGAAGGCCCCGCATCCTCAACGCCACAAAAGGCAACGCGGCGACGAGCCCATTCTCGCGCTTCCCAACGCCTGAGTCAAAGTCGGTTGATTCGTTACAACCGGACGCCCGCCTGCGCCGAGTGCTTTGCTCGGTAACCCCCCGTGCCCGTTCTCTGTGCCTGTGCTCCTCTTTGTCTGCGCGGCCGCGGCCGAGGTTTTGATCAACGGCAGCCGCGGACTACCTCCGCCCACACGGCTTTGCTACGATGATTCGCGGCAAAAGAGAGACCACTAGAGAGACCACTAACGCTAGGTTCACGTCGATGAAACTCGGTATCTGCAACGAGACGTTTCAGGATTGGCCCTTCGAGAAGGCGTTCGCCCACGCGGCGGAACTGGGCTACGCGGGAATTGAGTTCGCGCCGTTTACGATTCACAAGAACGCGTACGAGATTTCGGCCGAGACACGCGAACTCGTTCGTCGCCAGATCGACGACGCCGGGCTGGAGACGATTGGCCTCCATTGGTTGCTCGCCTTCACCGAAGGTTACTACCTCACGTCGCCCGACGCCGATGTGCGGAGGAAAACGACCGAGTATTTCTGCGAGCTGGCTCGGCTGTGCCGCGATTTGGGTGGCGGCGTCATGGTGCTGGGCTCTCCACAGCAACGCAACTTGTTGCCCGGAGTCTCACACGACCAGGGTCTGCAATACGCGGCCGATGTGCTCCGCGGTGCGTGCGAGGTGTTCGCCGATTGCGGCGTTTTGCTGGCGGTCGAGCCGCTCAGTCCCAATGAAGGCGACTTCCTGCTGACGGCTGACGCCGGTTCGCAACTGGTCGATCTGGTCGATTCGCCCAATTGCCGATTGCACCTCGACGTGAAAGCCATGTCCAGCGAGGGGACGCCGATCGACGAGATCATTCGAGCTCACGCCGACAAGCTGGTCCACTTCCACGCCAACGATGCGAATATGAGGGGACCCGGGATGGGCGACATCGATTTCGTCCCCATCCTCAAAGCGCTTCAAGACGTCGAGTACGACGGTTGGGTCTGCGTTGAAGTATTCGACTACGATCCGGGCGTTGAAGCGCTGGCGCGGGAGAGCATCGAATACCTGCAGCGGTTGCTTCAGTAGAGAGTCCGTCCGACCAGTTGGTCGGTGACGAAGCACGCTAGGTCAGCAGACCGAATCGCCGACGAAATCGTCGCGCGCGGTGCATCGCATACCAACGGCGCTTGGCGAGATTGTTGCTAAATCTGCGTCGTCGTGTGCCGTCGGGCATTTCCGTGTCCTCCGAAGCTTCTCTTCGGCGACCAGTCCGCGCGAAATTGTCCAAATTCCGTCGACCTTACACATAAAACGGATCAGCCGGCGGAGTGGGCAGCAAAGCCGAAAGCGCCGTGCAAACCGCAATCATCGAACCAACGATCAGAATCAGAGATGTGGTGAACATGGGGGCATCCATTTGAGGCGGGGCTTCCTAACGGCCCGAACGGGCACACACCAGACGTTGCAGTCGGCGTGCCGTGGCCGGCAGCCCACGGGCGTTCACGGACCCCGCGAAGCTCTAAATCGGATTGGCGCGTTGGTTTGCGCGAATCCCAGCGGGTCGAAACAACAGCTGGCGAGCGAGCCTCAAGTGTTGTCGTTTTTACTCATGGAGGAGTCAAAGTGATGTCAATCCGGTGGCCGGGTCATTTGTCAGATCGGTCGGATCGGACAGATCGGTCGGATCATTTGTTAGATCGGTCGGATCATTTGTCAGATCGGTCAGATCGGACAGATCATTTGTTAGATCAGACGAACTCGCATCCACAGCGCCGGTTGGGCGCTGTAAACTCTTCCACTCACCCTTGCGGAATTTCGCGCACAGGCAATAGTTACAGGTCTCGATTCGTTCGTCAGGTCCACATCAGCGACAGGAAACTGGTTCACGATGGCTAAGAAGGGTCCCCGCAAGAAACTGCCCAAAGAGTTGGCCGTCATCAACGCCGACAACTGCACGGGTTGCGAATCCTGCCGCGAGGTGTGCCCTGTCGATTGCATCCTGGTCAACAGTTTCGGGAGGGGTTTGAAAGGAACACAGAGTTGGTGCGAAATCGACATCGAGCGGTGTGTCGGTTGCGAGGTCTGTGTCCACATTCCACAGAAGAAGTCGAATCCCTATGAGTTGACGCTCTGTCCCTGGAACGCAATTGAAATGGTGCCGACGGAATTGGTCGCGCAGACGGTCGCGGATATCGGCGGACCGCCCGAGTACATCCACGAAAACTGGGATCGCCTGGTCGGCACGGCTCAACATTTGGCGGAACTGAAAGCCGCCCAGTAACAGGAACTCTGGCGAGTCCCACTACGGGAGTTTCAGCGCCAAAGCTCCTCAGCTACTTCATTTCAACAGCGCTTCGAAGCGCTGCTTCTGCTGTGGAGTCAGGTTGCCGGTTTCGAGCAGAAAGCGGACTCGATCGGTCGCCTCCCGCTGCTTACCCTGCCGCTGCAGAGTGCGAGCAACCTGGTACTTCGCGTCGAGCCACCGAGTTGTGCCCGGTTTGCTTCCGCGAGCCACGATTCGCCACTGCGAGAGCGCTTGCGCAAGCGTGCGATCGTTTCCTGATAACGCGTGCGCGTAGCCTTCTTGAATGCGGGCGTTGCGCGGATTCTCTTTCGCCAACCGTTCGTATTCCCGCAACGATCCCGCGAGATCACCGACGGCGGCGAGCGCCTCGGCGCGGGTGCGTCGCAGCTTGAGTTGTTGAGCCGCGTCGAGACCGGCTCCATTTGTTTGCAGCAAGTTGACGGCGTTCTGTTGCAGGTGTCCGATCTCGCGTTTCACGGCGGGGGCGGCCGTGTCGGCGATGCGCGTGAGGTTCTCGAGCAGTTCGAGCAATTCGACGGGAGCCGCCCCGGCGATCGACTGCATCAGTTGCGAGGCGGCCGCGCGGCGATTGGGTTGCCCGGCCATCGCGGCGACGAGGGTGGCTTTGGCCGACAGGCTCCACTGCGGATCGACATCGCGCGACCCGTTGAGCGCGGCGGTGAGCAGTTGTTCGGCGCGGGCGAAGTCGTCGGCCCGATAGGCGAGCCGAAGTCGGGCCGCTGTCAAAGCGCAAAAGCGATCGAGGTCCGACCACTCTTGCGGAAACGCGCCGCCTTCCATCACGACTCGTTCAAACCTGATCGCCGCTTGATCGGCCAACTGCGCGCGATCCTGGCCGGTTGGTTCGGTCTGCAACCACGTGAGAAAATACTGGCCGGCCAACCGGATCCCCTCGTCAAAATGCTGCGAGTCGGGGGCCACCATTTCGAGCGCGGCGACCGCCTGAGCGTACTCGTTGCGCGAGCGTCGCAGACGGGCCAGCCAGAGGCGAACCTGATTTGCACTTTCCCGCTGCGGCCAAGCGTCCAGATGCTCCGCCAACAGGCCCTCGTAGATATCCAGGGGTGGCGGCTTCAGTTGCGCCGTGGCGATGATCGCTGCCAGGTGAGCGTCACCGGCGCGCTCGTAGCGACTCAACTTGAGGCTCGCGTCGCGGAGCCGCTGGCTGTATTGGACCATCCGCCCCTGCTCGCGACGAATCAGCGCCGCCGTTACGAGGAATTCAAACGCCGACTTGGCGTTGCCTTGCCGCTGAGCTTGAGTTGAGGCCTTCTCATAGGCGACGATCGCGTCATCGAACTGCCGCTTCTGGTAGTGCGCCTCGGCGGTCCGCCGCAGGATCTCGACATTCCCCGAGCTCGCCATATTCGGGTCCGACGTCGCCGAACTGACCAGCAGCTGGCTCGCCCGTCGTCCCCAATAGGGACCGTGCAGGTCTTCGATGCGATTGACGGCCGCCAGCGCGTCGCGACGCAGCGCGGCCGCGGTTTGCTCGTTCTTCTCCGCGGTGAGCAACGCCGCCAGCGTCTGCAACCGAGCGAACTCCAGTTCGGGTTCACCTTGGGCTGTCCGCACGAGGCGCCAAGCTTCGGTCGCTCGTTTGTTGGCCAGCAGAATCCGCACACGCTCAGCCAGAGCCCGCTGGCGGATCGACGTGGGGGCCGTGTCGACCATCAGTTCGGCCAGCAATCGTTCGGCGGCCGGGTAGTCCTCAAGAATCCGCACGCAGACGGCGCGAGCCATTTTCACTTGCCAGGCGAGCGGATCGTCGGCGGGCAACTCGCGCAGTGGTTCGGCCAGCTGTTGCAGCGCTTGGGTAACCGAGGCGATGCGATCATCGCTGCCCGCTGGATAGCAGAGCGCCTGGTTTCGATAGGCGCGGGCCAGCTGCAGGCGACCGTTGTTCTGCAGCGAAAAGAGTTCGTCCGCCGCGAGTTCGCCGGCTCGCCGCGGCGGATTGCGGCGACGCTGCGGAATCTCCTGCGTCAAGAACTTGTCGAGCAGTTCGAGCGCCCGAGCGGCGTTGCGAATCGACTCCCGCGCCTGCGCCAGCGCGGCCTGCGGATCGGGACCGACTTCCGCCTCCTGCCGCGCCTGTTCGGCTTGTGCGAGCGCGGTCAGCGCGCTCTGCATCCTGATCAACGGCATCAGTGGGTTGTCGCCGTTTCGCAGCCCAAATCGGTCCGCCGCGTCGATCGCCTTCTTGAACAACGCCTCGCGGTCCGGCGAACGCGAATTCAGCGCATGTCGGCCGAGCGTACGGACCAGTTCGAGCGTCAATTGACCTCGCTCAACGTCCGGTAGATCTTGTCGTTGCAACTGCCGATCGCAGAACGTTTCGGCCAGTTGGAACATGCGGCGCTGACGAAGCCCTTCGAGAAACCGCTGATCTTCGCTCGACTCTTCCTCGGCTCTCGCCCCACCCGCGCCCGCGACAACGACCATCGCGACGGCGACGGCGACCATCGCGCGGATGGGCGGCGGCTGAATCGTCGAGCTGAGGAGGCGTTTCATCGGCGTTTATCCCGCGTCCCGGGCGGCGAAACTGACTTTTTCAAAATCCTGCAATCTGGCCAAATCGAAGACATCGATGACGTCGCCCAACGGCGTGTCCGGGTCGGGCAACAGAATCACCGGCGCGTCTCGCTTGATCGTCGCGATGCGTTCGAGCCGGTCGCGAACGGCGGCCAGGCTGGCGAGCGGTTGGTCGTTGATCTGCCATTGCGGGCCATTCACCGTCCACAGAATCCGCACGACGACATCGTCGAAGTCGGCTTCCGGAGGCGGCGGAGTGTCGATCGGCGACTCCTGAGAACCGGACGACTGAGCCAGGTTGCTCGGCAGAATCTGCTCGACGATCTGAAAACTGGCCGTCCAGACGAAGAAGACCAGCAGCAGGAAAACGACGTCGATCATCGGCGTCATCTTCACGTCGAGACCGCCGCGGCGGTTGGCGAACATCGATACGCGTTTCATCGAGGAACGTCCCTTGAGTTGTAGACGGAGAAGGCGACGTTCCATACTCCGGCGTCGGCGCAGGCCTTCATGATCGGTTCAATGTTGCGGTAGGGAACGGTCCGGTCGCTGCGAATCCGCACCTCCAAATTGGGACCTTCCTTCTGCCGGTGTTGTTGCAGTCGCGCGACCAACATGTTGATGGGAGTGTCCCTGCCGGCGAGACGAATAGCTCCTTCAGCGAGCACGTTCACGGTGACTCGCGGTTGCTCGCTGTCGACAGGCGTGTCTCCGCTGTCGGCGACCGGCAACGGCAGGTCGAGTTGAGACTCTTGTTTGGCCAGGTGGCTGGAGACGAGAAAGAAGATGATCAACAAGAACACGACATCGATCATCGGCGTCATGTTGAAGCCGACTTCGCCCGACTGGAGTTGTTGGGGAACGCGCATCGAGACTTCCTAGGTCGGCGGCGGCGGCGGCGGTTTGGGGTGTCCGCCGCCGCTGCTCTTCTTCGCGGACGCCTGACTCGCGCTCGGCGAGTTCGACTTGCGTCGCTTGAGCGGAGCGAACGTGTGCTGCGCGATGTAGGCGGCTTCGGCGACGAGTTGGTCGACCCAGTTGCGGAAAACGGCGAAAGCGCCGAGCGAAGGGATGGCCACGATCAAACCGCCGACGGTCGTCACGAGAGCTTGGTAAATGCCTTCCGCCAGATCGCCCGCTCCGGCGGCGCCTTGTGTGCTGGCGACTTGTTGAAAGGCCATGATCATGCCGGTGACCGTGCCGAGCAACCCGACCATGGGAGCGATGTTGCCGATCACCGACAGGTACTCGATTTTCCGAAACAGCCGCGCCGATTGCTCGGCGGTGGCGTCTTCCAAAGCCTTCTCCACCGCGCTCCACCCGCCATCGATTTCGGCCAATCCGTTGAGCAGCACGTAGGAGAGAAAACTCGGTTTCGCTCGGCAAACCTGATCCGCTTCGGCCAGGCGGCCGGACATCAACATCTGCCTGACTTGATCGCCCAATCCGTCGGGCATGACTTCACTGCGGCGGAGCGTCATGATCTGCTCAAACACCAGATAGGCGGCCGTCAATGAGAGGGCGGCCAGCAACAGGATGATGGCGAAGCCAAACCAGCCGCCGGAAAACACGATATCGAAGAAGCCGTCCGGGGCGGCGTCCGCGGGCGCAGTTGAGCCAGTGGGGGCCGCCGGGCCGCCGGAAGTCGGGCCCTGCGCCGAGACGGCGGCGGCCGTCGCGATCACCAGCAGCGCGATGAGACAGAGTTGCAAACGCAGTCGATTCACAGTTGTTCCTTCCTTCGGTCGAATCGGCTCGTCAGGCCATTTCGCTAGGGTTGAGGCTGCAGTCGCTCGAGCCGCTCGCGCGCCTCCTGCGCGATTTGAGCACCGCTGTATTTGCTAATCACTTCGCGGTACGCCTGGCGGGCGTCTTCCGGGCGTTTCATTTTTTCCAATTCCCGGCCCGCCGCCAACAGCGACTCAGCCGCCAGCGCGGCGTCGTCGGGAAACAAAATCGGCGGCCGCAAAAAAGCCAACGCCGCGTTCTCCGGTTGATCTAGTCGCGACCAAGCCTGACCGAGCAAGTAGTAGGGCCCGCCGCGCAACGAATCGGGAAGCCGACCGATCGCCGTCCGCCACCGCTCGATGTCCGCCTCCCGCACGGTGACCAGCTTGTCGCGCCACAGTTGCGCCGCCGCCAACTTGGCGATCCGCGCGTCGGTTGAGTTTGTCAATTCGTTGAGCTTGTCTCGCGCCGATTCTCGTTGAGCGCGAAGCAGCCAACTGGCGCCGATCAGATTGGCCGCGTCGTTATCGGACGCGGCGAGCCAGGTGGCGGCCTTCCGCTCCATGGCCGGCGACGGCAACGGATTCCGCCACGCTAACGGAATCGCCTCGATGTAGGGCGTCGCCGAGTCCGATTGGTAGAGCAACTTAAAAGCGTCGCCCGCCTTGTCGGCCGCGCCGAGATTGCGATAGCACTGGCAAACACGGGCGATGAATCGCCGCTGCACCCACGCCCGCTGCTCGGCGCGGTTCGCGGCCAAGTAGAGATCCAGGGCGGAGCGATAGTCGCCGTCCGCAAATGCGTTGTCCGCCCGCTTCTGCTCGTCTGTGCGCGCGGTCTGAATCGAGATCACCTTGCCGCCCGGCACCATCTGCTCGCGACCATTGTTCACGATGCGCAGCTCGCGGCCCGTATACTCAATCACTTCGCCGATCAGCCGCTTCCGCTCCGTCCCGTCGCGACCGGCGGAGATGACGACGACGTCAGCGGCGCTAGCCTGCCGCGCCGGCGGACAGACGGAGACGATGAGCGTCGACACGATCGCCAGTGCGGCTCGGCGACTATCGAAATGGCAATTTGGTGACGTCCACATAGACGTAACGGCCTCCGCTTTGTTCAGCCAACCTGTGCAGGAAATTGACGCCGCCCACGGCCGGGCCGGAGCCAAAATGGATCGAGTGAATGGTCGCGCCGACGCGGCCGTTCAGACGCGCTACCTCCTTCAATTGGCTCGGAGACAGCGGCGGTTCGAGCGCATCGGTCAAAAAGAACATCACGTCCGGTCGCATTCCCAACGCCAACTTCAAAGCGTCCATGTGACGCGTTCCGCCGCGAGCTTCAATGCCCGCGATGAAGCGACTCGCCAACTTCTTCGACTGGTCGTCTCCAAACATCAGCCGCGGCGGCTGGGGTTTGTATGGATTGAGCACCTGAGGACGCTCGTTGTAAAAGATCAACTGAAACTGGTGGACCGAGCCGAGATTGCCAAGGCTGGCGTAGAGTTCCGATTTGGCGGCGGCGAGCGGCCGGCCGCTGTACCCGGACATGCTCGAAGATCGGTCGAAGACGTAGACGAACTTGCTGCCCTCGCCTTCGGCGCCAAAGACGCTTGTCTTCGCTTTGGCCCCGCTCGTCGACCGCGATGGGCGACCGATCTGAGTGAAGCCGCCGGCGTCCGCTAGCAGCTCGCCCTCCTGTGATCCGCCGCCAGCCGGTTGGGCGACCGGGAGTACGCCAGCCAACGGCGACGGAGCCGCGGCGGCTGTGGCGATCGGGTCGGCCGCCGAACTGGCCGCCGCTTCGCTCGACGCCGACGCATCTTCCTCACTAAAGAACTCCGTTTGGCCGCGGTGCGTTTTGACGAGCACGATCTGTCCCGTGCGATCTCCCTCCTCACCCGGCTCGCCGCGAGGCGTCGGACGCCACAACACGACAACAGATGTGACCGCCGTGAAATGCAACATGCACGACAACAACCAAGCGGGAGCGCGGCGACGGCGGCCAGCCAAGGGCGGGGCGTCGGGCCGCGGCGTTGCGTCGTCGGAGGGGTAGCTCATGAGTAATAACGGCGTTGCGCCGCAATAGGTTTCGCGCGAGCCCAATCAGTCCCCTGTTGCGCAGCTCTTCCGTATTCTAGCAGGCCGACCGGCGAAAGCAGAGATCAGAGTTGAGTGGCGCGGCCGCGGCCGAGTCGATTGAGCCGTCTCCTGGTCGCCGATCCCCCGTCCTTGTTAGAATTGTGCCCCTCAATAGGAGAATCGACCTTGCAAATCGTGCACTATCCCCATCCAACGCTTCGCTTTGAGTCCCAGGCGATCAGGCGAGTCGACAACGAATTGCGGGGAATTGCGCGCACCATGTTCGATTTGATGTACGAAGCTAGTGGCGTTGGCCTGGCCGCCAATCAGGTCGCTCTGCCGATCCGCATGTTCGTCGTCAACCTGGAGTCCGACCCGACTGAAGGCGACGAATTGGTCTTTGTCAATCCTATTGTCAGCCGGCACCGCGGCGGCTTTGAAGAAAAAGAAGAGGGTTGTCTCAGCCTGCCGGGAATGTACGCACCTGTAAAACGACCCAAAATCATCGACATCCACGCTTTCACGCTCGATGGTCACGAGATCAAGTGCTCCGCCGACGGACTCTTCGGTCGCGTGCTGCAACACGAAAACGATCACCTCGACGGCGTGCTCTTCACCGACCGAATCAGCGATACGGCGAAACTGGATGTTCGCGAGGAACTCGACGAGTTCGAAGCCGAATACCGTTGCCTGCGGGAAACGGGGCAAATCGGCGGCGCCGACGAAATATCCGCCGACCACGAACGCTGGCGATCCAAGTATTGCTAACCGAGGAGTCGCCCATGCGGATTGTCATGATGGGAACAGGTCCGTTCGCCGTTCCCACATTCGAGGCGCTGAACGACGACCCCCAACACGAAGTGGTCGCCGTGATCACGCGGCCCGATCGCGCCGGCAAGGGACGCCGTCAAGTCGTCAATCCCATGCGCGTCTCCAGTGAACAGCGGAACGTGCCGGTCTACGATCCTCCCGACGTCAACGATCCCGCTGCTTGTCAACTACTCGCCGGTCTTGCCGCTGAGCTGTTTGTTGTTTGCGATTACGGACAGATACTCTCCCGCGAAGTTCTGCAGTTGGCGACGCTGGGCGGGATTAACCTGCACGGATCATTGCTGCCCAAATACCGCGGGGCGGCTCCCGTGCAGTGGGCGGTGATCAATGGCGATCGCGAGTCGGGCGTGACTGTCATCCATATGACACCCAAACTGGATGCGGGCCCGTGCATCGCCGTCGACCGAATTGATGTCGATCCGGATGAAACGGCCGGAGAACTGGAGGAGCGACTATCCAGAATCGGCGTCGACACCGTCGGTCGCGCGGTCGAACTGCTCACCGGTTGGGATGGAGATTCCGTACTGGGAGACATTCAGGACACGTCCGACGCAACCAAAGCCCCGCGACTAAAGAAGGCGGACGGTGAGTTGAACTGGGAGTTGTCGGCGGCGGCCCTAGCCAACCGCGTTCGCGGATTGCAGCCCTGGCCAGGCGCTTTCACGTTCGCTCCGCGGCCGAAGGGCGATCCCCTGCGGCTGTTGATCGTGAAAGCTCAGGCGGCTCCCGCCGCTCCCAACCAGGGCCCGCCGGGCTCAGTCGTTCGCGCCGACGACGCGCTCTGGATCAGCACGGGCGAAGGGGTGCTCGCCTTGGAGGCGGTGCAGCCAGCCGGCAAACGACGGTTGACCTGCCAAGAGTTCTTACGCGGCTACCCGCTGGAATGCGGAACGCAGCTCGGCCGGCCTAAGGAATGACTAATGACTAGTGACTAGGGAGGGAGGACGCCGGCGTTGGGCGCGAGTCAGAGGGGCGTTTACGCCCCCATCCGCCGCAGGCGGCATAGGCCCGTGCTTGAGCACGGGTGAACCAGACGTTGCTGCTGCATCCAACGTTCCACACTCGCGCTGCCCCGCGCACCGCGTTCCACACTCGCGCTGCCCCGCGCACCGCGTTCCAAAAGCCGAGGGGCGTTTACGCCCTCCTCCGCCGCAGGCGGCATAGGCCCGTGCTTGAGCACGGGTGAACCAGACGTTGCCGCTGCAACCCCATGTTCCATTCCCGCGCCGCCCTGCGCGTGTGCGTTCCAATGATTCCGTCGCGGCTGCAACGGCGTTCCAATCCCCCGCCGCCTCGCGAGTCCGCGTTCCAATGACTCCGTCGCTGCTGCTAACGACCCTTTTGCAGCAGTCTCCATTCAGGATGTGCCGAATCAAATCCAGGCGGCGTTGAATGAAAGGTGTATGTCGCCTCCGCTACCCGCTGGAACGCGGAGCGCAGCTCGGCCGGCCGGAGGAATGACTAATGGCTAGTGACTAGCTAGGGCCTAAGGAAATGACGAAGAGCTCGTAGCTCGCTCCAAGCGCGAAGCCAACGCTTGAGCGTCGTGGGATTCGCCAAAATCTCCGCCTTCACCCAGCAGTCCCCGTTCTCACGGTTCGGCAAATCGGACTTCTGGCGAAGTCCACTACGGCCCAGATCCACGCGCAAGCCCGATTCCCTGAGGCAATCCCTCTCGTCGCCAACGCGATCGTCGTGCTAAGATGGGCGGCTGGTTTGACTTCGCCATCGCACGGAGGCGCAGGGTGAGCAATTGGAGCTGGTTTGAATTGGGCTTGTTGGCGCTGGCCGCCTACATCGCCCTCACCACATTGTTGAAGATGGTCCACGGCCATCATCACTCAATGATCGGTGAGCTGCGCGACCAATGGCGAAGCGAGCAACAACGTATTCAGGAAGAAGAGGCTCGCGCGAAACGCGAAGCCAAACAAAAAGAAAAAGAGGAGCTGGCCCAACAACGGCGCGAGCAGATTCAACGTCGCCGCTCCGCTTGAAGCCCGTTTCAAGTTAGTGCGCTGCGATGACCCTTCGACAACTGTACATCGAGACCGTCGGCTGCCAGATGAATATGCTGGACAGCGAGATGGTCGTCGCCAGCCTGAAAAAGTGCGGCTACGAACTGACGACCAACCCGTCCGTCGCCGACACGCTTCTTTTCAACACCTGCAGCGTGCGGCAACACGCCGAAGACAAGACGTACAGCGCGCTGGGCAAACTGAAACGCGCCAAGCAGGAACAGCCGGACAAAGTGATCGGCGTGATGGGCTGCATGGCTCAAAAGGACCAGCGGCTGATTTACGAACGGGCTCCCTACGTCGACTTGATTGTCGGACCGGGGCAGCTGCATCAGATCCCCGAGTTGATCGACAAAGCGCGGCGGGGGGATCGCCGCCAAGTGGCCGTTAGTCTCGGTCGCCGCGACGGGACGGTGTCTCACATCAAACGCAGCCACGAAACGTTTGATCCGCTCCGCGATCCCAGCATGCGCCCGACGCCGTTCCAAGCGTATCTGAGGATCCAGATTGGTTGCGACAAATTCTGCACGTATTGCGTTGTGCCGATGACGCGCGGGCCCGAGCAAGGTCGCAGCCCGAAGATCATTGTCGACGAAGCAAAGACGCTGGCCGATCAAGGTTGCAAGGAGATCACGCTGCTCGGGCAAACGGTAAACAGTTATCGCCACGTCGACGGCGGGAAGGTGACGCGGCTCTCAGATCTGCTGCTCGAACTGCACGAGGTGCCCGGCATTGAACGGCTCAAGTTTGTCACCAATTATCCCAAGGACATGACCCAAGACTTGCTCGAAGTCGTCCGCGACATGCCCAAGGTGTCGCCTTACCTGCACGTTCCGTTGCAAAGCGGCTCGAACACCGTGCTCGAACGAATGAAGCGCGGTTACACGGTCGAGGACTACCGCGACATGATGGAGCGCATTCGCGCAACCGTGCCAGACGCCGCTGTGTCGAGCGATTTCATCGTCGGTTTCTGTGGTGAGACAGAAGAGGACTTCGAGCAGACGATCGCACTTGTTAAGGAATGCCGTTTTAAGAACAGCTTCATTTTCAAGTACAGCGAACGACCCGGCACCAAAGCGGCCGATCGGATTCCCGACGCCGTGCCCTACGACGTCAAACAACGTCGCAACAACGAGTTGCTGGCTGTCCAAAACCAAATCAGCGAAGAGGACAACCACGAATTCCTCGGCCGCACCGTCGATGTGCTCGTCGAAGGACCGAGCAAGGCGTCGATCAAGAAAGGGGAGGACGGAATGCTGTTGCAGCTGACCGGCCGAACTCAGTGCGATCGCATCGTGGTCTTCGAAGGGAATCGCCGTTTGATCGGCGAGACAATTGGGGTGGGGGTCTACGACGCCAGCTCGCATACGCTGTTCGGTACGGTGGTCACCCAGCACGCCGGACCAGAGTTGTTCACCGTCCAGTAGGACCGTCATTCCCGGCCGTCTCGGCAACGCTCCGTCGGGTCGCTCAGCGCGGCTCTTCGAAACGCCAGATCTCAATTTGATTCTTCAGCGGGCTGGCCGAGGGCAGCGGCCTGCCGCCTAGGCAAAGAGCTTCGTAGGCCTTCACCGCGTTGAGAATCTCGTCTCGTAACATCCGGACTCGCCGCGCCTGGTCGTGAGTTTCCAGAACGCGAGCCCAGGCGTCAAAGGCCGCATTGCACAGTTTCGATCGCTCTTCGACGTCCGAGTCGGACGCGACCAAGGCGTCCGTCGCCGCCCGCAGTTTGACGCGCGCCTCCCGGCACTCAGCCGTCTTTTCGACCTGGCAGCGAGGCAACCAGTCGTCGTAACCGATCGCCCGCTGGGCGGCCGTGATCTGCTCGACCGTCGCCCCGAGCGCGAACCACTTCTTCACCAGCTCAACGCGCTCGTCCTGGTCGACGACCTGTAGATAGTCCGCCAGCGACAAATCGGCCAGCGCCGTCGCCACCGCAGTCGCCGATTGATTTTCTTCTGGAGATCGTTGGGGGACCGGTTTTGCAAACGCGGCTTGGTCGTCCGCGGAAAATGTCGACAACTTCGCGCCACGGACGCTGTCGAGCAAGTCTGGCTCCGCGGTGACGAGCAGCTCCCAAACGGCGTCGCGATCCGCCCGCACTTTCTCGGCGTCGCCCAAACTGTGCGGCGAGTCTTTCACTGGCCAACTCGACAGCTCGCTCCAATGTGACTCGGCCCGAGCCCAGGATCGTTCCAGCAACTCGTCGTCGTCCGAGCTCTGCGCCAGCCGCGCGGCGAGCTGGCCGTGAGCGCGGGCCCGCGCCGTTCTTAACTCCATCTGCTTCTCACTCCGCTCGTCGCTCGTCGCCGCGATGACCTTGTCGAACAACAGCGCGGCCAGATAGAGACGCGCTGCGCCGCGATGCACGGCCCAGTCAGAGCGGTCGCTCAACAAGTGCTCGCTCAATGCCCCTAACGACTCAGCGTCGTCGGCTAGCCGCATCGAAAAATGAGGTTCGAAACCATCGAGCCCGTCCAACAAAAACCGCGCCAAGCGAAGGCCGTTCGCGGAATCGGACTCATCGATCGCGGCCGCCCAATGAACCAGGTCGCCCGCCAGCATTTCATATCGCTCGACACCCGTGCGTAGATGAGGCGCCACGTGCTCGGCCCGAGCCTCCGCCGCCGCCGCACAAACGCCCACGTCACCGGCGTCTTGTAGAGATCGCCACTTGTCGAGCGCCTCGCTGCGCCGTTGCCAATCGCCCGGCGATGTGTACAACTCTTTGAGTTGTTCGAGATCATCGGGCAGCGGCTGCGCCACCTTTGTCGGCGGCTGAGCTGGCGGGGCCGTGGACGCCCGCGGCTGGCAACCAGCGGCGGCAACCCAAAGCAAACTCAAGCCCAACGCGCTGCGGGCCGCATTCCAAACGGGACTCCCGCTTGCCGTCCCCGCTGCGTTCTCTGCAGTCATTGCGGTCATTACACTCATGTACGATGGCCTTCCGAGGCCGTCGAATGCGGGTTAAACCAAAACCGATCGCGAGATTCGTGCTCAGCGCCGCCTCGCGCTGCCGTGATCTGTTGAATGGAACGTCCATTGTCGCGACTTCGTCGCGCAGTCCTGCCCGGCAGGCAGACCTACCTTATCCGCCGTGACCGCCGCTCGCCATCGTTGTGCCAGTGTAGGCTGGTCCAATCGGCTGCGTTCCCGCTGACGGTTGAGTTCGACGCGATCGGCCCATGGCCAGCATGCTGACCGCGCCGACAGTGACGCCGCTGGATGCGATCGCGAGGATTTCCATTTGATCCCATTCGGACGGCGATTGCGATGGGGAGGAGGCGAGCGCCGCCGCCGGCGGACTGATTGGTGTCGAATCCGCCGAGCCCCTTTGGTCGGCCGCAAAATCGATCGGCCCGCCGCCAGCCTGTTGGTCCGAGCCCGCCTCGCGATGGGGTGAGTCTTCGCGGGGCTGGTCGTTTTCGTGGCGTTTGGTCTTGGCGACTCGGTTGCTTCGTTGTTGCCGCCGCCGCTCGTCCCAGGCAACTGAACCGCCGCTCGCGCCACGTGCCTCGGCCGCGCCGCCGTCCGTCGTCGCGTCGCCCGTCGCCCCCAATCGACTCAACGGCTTGCCCATCGTGACCGCCAACAGGGCTCCCGAAACGACTGGTAACGCGCGGTCGCCGCTCGACGTTGTCGCCGCCGCTGTTCCCAATCCGACTTCTTGCGTAGACGCGGTCTGCGAATCGGCCTGCAGCGTCGCGGCCGCCGCGCCCGTCGCCACCGGTCGATGCCCGTGGGACTGAGCGATCGCCGGTTCGCCTTCGGCAGGAACGCTGGTGTCTTGAGTTTGAGCGGCGATCACTGGGCGGATCGTGTCATGCCCCGTCGACGCGATATCGATGCGGCCCACCGGCGCGACCGCCGATCCATCACTCTCACCCGAATCGCTCTCCGCCGCCGGAGTCTCCTTGTCGGACGAATCGGTCGGTCGAGAGTCGTTGTCATCGTTCTCGCTGTCGGCGTCAGCCTCGTTCGTCGCGCCGTCGTCGGACGAGTCGTTCCGATCGTCTCCCACGCCCCGCACGTCGCTATTGTCGCTGGTGTTGTCGCTGTTGTTG
>JASMLW010000099.1 GCA_030748485.1 Pirellulaceae bacterium | reverse complement strand
GGGCGCGAGCAAAGTGCCTCGGCGCCCGCTGACAACTGCGGTCGCGAGACGGGATCCAGAATTCGAGCGGAAAGCGAATCAATCGCATCGATTGCAAACTGATCGGCGTTGTGCTTCTTAACTTTTGCCATGGGGTAGCATCCTTTCGAGGTGGGTTGTCGCGATGCCGCCGCGTGATTGTGCTAACTGATTTCCGGCGCTCGGTTGAACAGCGGCGAACCGCCCACAAAGATCTCGACACCAGCCACCCGCGTCTCCCACTCGATCAACTGAGCGAGCGACCATCGAGCAGACCGACCGGCAACAAACGGCGCCGGAAAGTCCCGACTGTCTCGCCATCGGTCGAGCGTCCTGCCATCAACGCCGTAGCGCTGGGCAACCTGTTCGCGACTGAGAGGCGTTGCGGTCAACATCGATCCGAGCTCCAAAACAACTTGGTTGCTTTCACTGGAGCCAACGGTATGACCGCTCGCAGCGTCTGACAACGCCGATCCGATACTGTGTCGCTCAATGTCGCTCAAAGTGACATCATTGACGTTCTCAGGATCGAAATTGTCAGAAATTCGAATCTCACAAGCGCGACAACCGTACGTCCGCCGGCGACTTCTCTTGCCGACTCGCTCACTGCGAACAACGGTGCCGGGCGCGCCGCACGTCGGGCAGTTCGGTCTTTTGTCGTTGGCATTTGACATCCTGAATCTCGGTCGCGTCTTGTTAATTCGTGTGCGAGAATCGACGCATGAAAAAGAAGTTGCTGGTCCTTGCTTTCTTCGTTCTGACGGCCGTGGTCGGCGTGGAAAGAAGCTTTGGACCTGTTGATGCATTTCTCGACGACATGGCATGGGGGCCGAATCTATTTGGAAATTTTCAGGTTTGGGAGTATTCAGGATGGCCACTGGATACCGACCTTCGCATCCTGAATGCGATTGCGCTGGCAGCCATATCAATCGGTGCAACTGCGAATTTCTCCAAACACGTCGATCGAGTTCCGAAACCTCGCGTGTCCATCAAGGCGCTCGTTGCCGCTACGACTGTCGCGGGTGTCGTGCTGGGAAACCTAGTTTCATTCAGGCTAAACGGAATTAGGCCGCTAACTGGATCACCAGCACCGATCAACGCGTTTTGGATCGCGTACGACCTCAACGAGATTCTCCAACACATCGTTGTCGAACCATTTGCATTGATCTTTCTATTCATGGCCATAATCGCCGCACTTGACGGTCTTGGCTGGCTGTGGAGTCGATTAACGCGATGATCAAACTACTGAGCGCGAGCTTCTTCCTCGTGGCGCTGGCCATTCTGATCGAGTTCAGCATGGCACCTATTTTCAATCTCTTGCGGTACATCGAATTTGGCGCTGGCGCTGGCCCGGAATTGTGGGCGGAACGATCTGACCCGTTCCTTCTCGGGATCCTGTTCACACCAGATTGGCCCATCAGTTCTCCGCTGCCAGGGCGTTCCCTCGCCAATGCCGTTTCCTTGCTCGCCATCTCGAGTGGCGCGACCGTGTGTTTTCGTCGGCACGTGATACCTTGGCTTCCAAAACCCCAAATCACATTGAAGGCCCTTTTAGCCGTATCGTTCATTGCGGCGGTTTTCGTTGCCGCGCAGCGGGAAAGAACGGCGTTCGCAGCAGTTGCCGAACTGCGAGCCCCCACAGTTTTTCTCGGCTCGTATGCCCTACTGCTCATGGCTGCCTTCTCTTCATCGAAGGTGTTGGATCCGTCTGGTCGAAAGCCGTTCGCAGGACATGAGGCGACGCAACTCGATGCAGCCGATGATTGCGGTCAATGCTCATGCTCCAGCCCAATCGAGAGTATCGGGAGTTCAACCAGGTACCCGCCACAGATCACCTCGGACCTGTTGCCCCGAACGCTTTCAAGCGAGTTGAACGCGACTCCTTGGCAGAGCCGGAATAGCTCCGCTGATAAACACCGGCCCGCAATGGTCCAGTCAACGCTAACTTCGACCCAGCCGCCATCACGATCCTCGGCGCGAGCGAGCGCCTGATTGAGCTCGTCGCGATGTCGAGCAAGTTGCGATTTGAACTTGCCGTTAGTCGTTTCAATTTGGCCCACGACTCTCGCCAAACGTGACGACAAATTGGTTCGGCGCTGAGTCAATTTTCGTAGTTCAAGTAGGGCGGTCATCACGTTCTCCAGAGTCAAATTCAATGGGAGATCCTGCCGCCAGGATCTTGTCAATTACCGCCGCCGCCCTTGCTTCCGATTGAGGGTCCTCCTCCCCAGTAATCTTTTCTTTAGAAAGTGAGTATTGTTCTTGGGTATTGCATCGAATCGTCCGCCGAGTTGTTCGGTCAGAGAGCCCCAGCGATTCCGCGATAGTCCCAATCTTTGGCCAACACCGTCCCTCTCGGTTCGAGCACTTGACGAGGTAGCAGAACACCGCAAACGCGGTCGCACCGTGGTCCCTGACGATGTCGGTTGCCGTATTCGCCAACTGAAAGAACTTGCTCACCGAACCGCCTCCGAATTGGACATCGGGCGGTTGAGGCAGAGGGCCGGGCCAGGGCCGGGACACCAGCCGCGACGCTCGCCGACGCGGCGGATCCAGTCGTCGACGGTCAGTCGGTTCAGAAGTTTTTGAGCCGCGCGTGGTGAGCAATTGAGACGCTCAGCGACCTCGGCAGAAATAACGGAACCAGTCTCTATATTAATATTACAGGGAGGTTCCGTTGCGCTGGGCGCAAGCCCTGTAGAGAGAGGTTCCGTTATCGACAGGTCGCTCGTCGGACCGCTAAGCCCTGTAGAGAGAGGTTCCGTTATTCTCTCTCCGCAGATCTCGCGAACGGCATCCATCGCCGCCATCTGCCGATCGCTAATCGGACTCAGTTCCCCACCCAACACCGGCAATCCCAAGTCCTCCGGCGACACCACGACAACCGGAATCCCGTCCCCGGCAGCTCCGTTTGTTTGACCGCACAGACCGCGCGTTTCACCATCTCCTTGCGACCAGGGTAGAACACGCGGTCCACACGGACGACGAGTTCGGCGACTTCGCCAACCGCCAGCGACTTCGCGATTTGGAGCGCCCCGGCGTTCGGCCAGATGTTCGACGCCTCCATGCCACGAAAGAGCATCAAGTCAACGTTGCTCGGCATTCCTGCGACCGGCGCCGGAATGGGAAGCGGGGCAGTCTTGTCCGCCGACTTGAGCACATCGACGAACGCCGTTGCGATCCGCTCGAGGCGGTGAAAGAAATACTCCCCCGAATGGTCGACGGTCGTAATTGATTCTTGCAACAGTTTTCGCGACCTGTAGGCCAGCTCAGCGACCTGTTCAAAGCCGGTCGATGTCTCCACCTGGGGCCGCAGTAGGTCAATCGCATCTTCGTGAACGGATATGTATCGCCGACCCTTCGAGATCTCCGCGAAACTCAAGCAGGCGCGGTGGTGTGTTGCGATCCGATGTGGCGCGGTGTCGGCGTTGTCGATGTGCTCTCGATATTCGCACGACTCACGAAACCCGCAGCCCACGCAAACCGCGCTCGAGACTGACAAGCCGTGGGCCAACGCCCTTTCCGCTTCGGCGAGGTTTTGACACGAGTCCGCATCCAGTTTGGGATAGGCGGCCGCCTCCAACCCGTGGCCGCAATAGTCCGCCTCCGTTTGCGCGCAGTTCTTATGCGTCGGTTCGACAGTCA